>CALDGT010000643.1 GCA_937942935.1 uncultured Chloroflexota bacterium
TATGGGTCTTATATTTGCTAGAAACAATGAATGGAAAGAGGATGAACAATGAAATTTTTGAATCTCGTTCTTTTAATCTTAACGATAATATCTGGGACTAATAACCAAAATACGACATTCCAAGATATTTCAGCAATAGCGTGGAATCACGATGCCTCTAAACTTGCAGTTGGTTACACCGATGGGAGTTTCAAAGTATTGAATGCAGAAGATATGAATGTGGTATTTATGCAACCGAATAGGAATGATTTTATCTATCCTATTGGCTCTCTTAGCTGGAATCTTAGTGGAGACAAATTAGCTGTGGGTTTTAGCTCTTATGGAGTTGAAATTTGGGATATGGCTAATGGGCAAATTATACGATTTATCTCTGATTTTGGTGAGGTAACTTGGTCTTTTGACAGTTCTTATATCTTCATATTAACGGGAAGTGAAATACCATCACTAAGTAAATATGATATTAACACAGGAAACCTGATTCAAAGCGCAGAAATATTCACAAAAGATTTAATTCTATTTTCAGATGGGATATACGCGGCTGGACTCACTGCATCAAGTCTATTTATTATTAACCAGATTAACTTTAATGAAGTAAAATCTTTAATTTTAAGGTATGAGGATAATCGCATTATTATACCAACTGCTATAGCCTTATCGCCAAACGAGCAAGTTATTGCAATTGGCTATTCCGATAATAAAACTCGTATCTGGGATATTGAAACAGAACAGATTGTTTCTACTCTAGAGGGTGGTGGTCAAGAAGATTACAATATGTTCATTACTGAAATTGCTTTTAATGCCTCTGGCTCACGTTTATTTACAACTTCGTACCTCGGCATAATACAGTCTTGGGATACAAACACATGGCAATTAATTGAAGAGGTAGATACCCATACGGAACTTAGAGCCAACCTCAGTTTTTCACCAAATGGGCGACAAATTGCTTTTGCTCCAATAAATGAAAATCCAGTAATTATCATCAGAGATTTATGTGATTTTGTCGCGCCAGATGTGACCACATTACTCACTATCATGCCACAAGCCAATACATTCGGCGAAGAAGCGCAAATCTGCCTCACGGAAAATGCCACTTACACCCTCACCGCGTCCCTGCCCGCCATCACAGGCGACATCACCATCATTGGAAACGGAGCAACCATCAATATGACAGGTGGGGTGCAAATCTTCAATGTTGCAGAAACAGGGGCGCTCACGCTGAAAGATGTCACGGTTTCGGGTGGAAATGCAACCGAAGGCGGTGCAATCTACAACGCGGGCGAGTTGAATTTAGAAGATGTGAGTTTTGAAAATGGGGAATAAGTTTGTTCCCGCCGACTACCATACGATGCCTTGCGCCGTGTGATGCTGTGGCGTTATC
>CALDGT010000644.1 GCA_937942935.1 uncultured Chloroflexota bacterium
CATTGCTCTGCACCTGTCTTTGCCAGTGCATCATTGCGGAATGATTCAAAATTGGCGGGGAATGTGCCAGTCTCATCTTCATATCGCCCCCAATCTGCCACCGCTAAATCATAATTGGTTTGGATATAATGCGCGAGTCCGCGCCCCAAATAGCCACTTAAATCGCTCAATGCGATGGTTTGGTCAAAATCGGCGAGGGCATTGCCATAATTATCGGTGAGGGCGTAGGCTAATCCACGATTGTAATACACCAGCGAATCATTGCCGTTTATGGCAATCGCAGAGGTGTAATCGGCAATCGCACGCACATAATCACGCAAATTAAAATAGAGTGCGCCACGATTCACATACGCATTATAAGTTTGCGGGTTAATTTGAATAGCACGATTATAATCGGCGATGGCTTGTTCAATATTTCCCAATTGACGGTAAGTGAGTCCGCGATTGGTGAAGGCATCGGCATATTCAGGGTCTAAGAGGATGGCGTTATCAAAATCGGCGATGGCTTGTTGATAATTTCCCAAGTCATAATGCACATTCCCCCGATTATAATAAGCGATGGTGAGTTGGGGGTCTAATGCAATTGCTTGGTTAAAATCGGCGAGTGCAAGGTCTAATTCGCCCCCAAATAAGTAATAATTGCCACGATTGCTATAAGCGAGGGCGTATTCTGGGTCTAATTCGAGTGACCGATTAAAATCGGCGATGGCTTTTGTGGTATCGCCACCCGCTAAATAGGCATTCCCTCGATTATTATAGGGGAGTTCATCTAATGGATTGATGGCAATTGCTTGGGTGTAATTCTCAATCGCTTGCTCATAATCACCGAGTGTAAAAAATACATTCCCCCGATTTGAATATAAGTCGTTTTGTGTAAAACCCAATTCAATCGCTTTATCATAATCGGTGATTGCCTTATCGTACTCGTTAATTTCATAATAGGCTAACCCACGCATGTGATAGGCTTGCCCCTCGTTGGGGTATTGTTCAATTAAATCAGTCAGTTGGGCAATCATACTGCGCGGATTTTCGCGCCCACGTAAAATCGCATTGGCGAAGTTGCTCACAATATTGCTTTGCGCCCGCGCATCTGCCAATTCTGCTTGGGCAGTCGCTTGGAGTGCAACCGATGTTGCAATGACTGATGTTGCAGTTGCTACCTGATTATTGGCTTGTTGTGCCTGATTTTGCGCGTCTCGTGCTTGGTCTTGTGCCACTTGCGCCTGATTTTGGGCTTCCTGCGCTCGGTTTTGGGCTTGGTTGGCGATGAAGATGAATATCACGCCTATCACCATCGCAATCACCGCGATGACCGTTGCAAAAATGCTCGCCCTGCGGATATTCCGCAAACGCCGATTACGTTCATTTTCTTCATTTCGGCTAATTTGAATATATTCGATATGAAGCGGGGTGGGGATGGGTTCTTTTTTGCGCGTCTGTGCATCTAATAACCATCTTTCGGCTAGGATGAGTTCATCACCCATGAGCAAAAAATCATCATCACGCGCATTGGTCTCCCATTCTCGCGCCAACACTAATAACCGCGCATGACGGCGATTATGGTCGAGGTCGGTTTTGATGGTCGTGAGCAATTCCTCAAATGATTTTTCAAAGGGTAACTCTGTACCTTGCGGATTTTTGCCGAAAAATACCCAATTGATATGCCCAATTGTGCCATGATTATGGCGGGCTATCCCCACCATATCGCGCCCCGCGATGATGGTCTCTAATACATCACCCGGTTGTAAGGTCGCAATTTTTTCGAGTGCTTTTTCAAAATCGGATGCTTCTAAGACAACAGGCAAAATACGCTTGCCATTTTCGATGGCGTGCGCCAATTCAAGCGTACAAACAGGAGAACTGAGTGAGGCATTGCTCATGAGGAATAAAAAAGTAGAGGCATTATCTATTCCGCGCTTGATTTCATCCCACCAACCAGCAGAACGGGGGATGTCTTGCCAATCTACCCACGCGCTAATATTGCGCCCTTTGAGTGAATTAAACAGTTGCTCTGCAAATTGGATATTTTGGCGCGAATAGGAGATAAATACATCGCTCATGACTTATAAACCACCTTCAAACGAGAATCAGACACATTTGATTATATCGCATTAGCCAAAAAATGCGCGGATTGCCTGCGGTGATATAGTGAAGATTGTGATTATCAACCTGAATGGTTGGCATAAAATTCCTTATCTTGGGATGATGATAAAATCGGTGCAATAGTGTGCGAGGGTTTGGTCTAATTCATTTGGTTGTGTACAGATATCGGTTTGAGACCGATATTCTCGAATTTGCGCTCGTTTGGCGTTGACATTATCAATAAACAAGATCGTGATAAATATCAATATCCCAATCACCAATCCGCCAAATCCCGCCGTAATTGCCCCCGCTATTTGTTCTCGGCGTAATTTTTGTGCCTTAAATTCGAGTTCTGCGGTGCGTTTGGCTCGATGCGATTCACTATCTCGACTGGCATGGATATAGGCGACATGCAATTCTGTCGGCGCGGGGATTTTATGATGGGCGCTATCTAGCCAAATTTCGGCATCAGCAAGTTCTTTTTCGATGAGCAAAAAACCACTATCGCGGTTGCGCCTTTCCCACTCTAATGCGCGTAAATGCAGGGTGGTATGGCGCTCTTTATAATCGTAATCGGTGTGAATGATGCTCATTAAATCGGCAAAACGTGCCTCAAAATTGTCATCTGGCGAAAATCGAAAATAATTGACTTGCTTCAAATCGGCATCATTGGCATCTATAACATCATGTGCCTGCCGATTGCCCCAAATGTCGCGGGTAGATACTTGGTCGGGGTGCGCCAACCGTTTGGCGATGGCGATTATCGCCTCATCTCGACTATATGCCTGATATAACACAGGGATAATACGCTTTTTCAATTGGCGAGCATATTCAATCTCTAGGTGACAAATTGGCGACCCCATCGCGTTGGGCGAGAGGATAATCACAAAATTATTGGCTTTGGCAATGCCTTTTTGAATTTCTGCCCACCATGCTTGTGACGGGGGAATAGATTCCCAATCTATCCACACATCTTGGTTTTGCTCAATCAGTGCCTCGCGCAATTTGCCCACAAAATCGGCATCAAGCCGTGAATACGAAATAAAAACATCGCTCATGAGATTATCCTTGCTGGCTATTTGCAAAGTTTATTATATCCCAAAAGTGATATTTACCCGAAAAGATTTAATATTGTCCAAGCGTCCCCTGACGGCGTGCCACCTGTTCGCAATAACCAAAGATGAATAATCCTAATAACAAGAATAACCCCGAATGGGCGACCAGATAAACCAATGTGCCATCTGCCCACACATCGGCTAATGATGCGCCATCCAGTGCCACACGGCGCATGACCAAAATGCCTTGTGTACTCGGCAATAATTGGGCGAAGGTTTTTAACCATGTCGGCATATATTCCACAGGCAAAAATGTCCCGTTTATGAATAGCAACATGCTTCTTAGAATTTCTGCGCTCGGTCCCACTTGCTTAAAAATCAGCGTTATACCACCAATGACATAACCAAACCCGATAAACCCAAACAAGGTGATGAGCAGGATTGGCAGGATTTCCCAACGAAGGGGTAAATTAATCTGGAATAAAATCAATAAAACGGTAGCAATGATGACCAATTGCAATGTAGCAGAAATCAGTGACGACAAAGAACGCCCCAAAATGATAAGACTACTCGGTGCGGGACTCATATAAATTTGCTCTAATGTGCCTGCTTGGGCTTCGGCGGTGAGGGCATAACTCATGTTGCTGATGGTCTCCATCGCATAAAATGTCACGATAAATCCCAACAAACTTGAAGCCAATGTTGCTTGCTCAAATTCACCTTGCCCCACAAAGAATAGAATCCCAGTGAATACCATTCCCATGCCCAACAATTGCATGAGCAAGCTAAATTTATAATCCCATAAAATGATGAGACCCTTGCGTGTTTCGTTGAGTGTGATATTCAGCGATGTTATCATGATGATGTACCTTCTTGAGAGTCTATCATATTGATGAAAATATCTTCTAATTTTGGCTCAACTGGGTTCACTGCTACCAATGCGATATGATGTGCCTTAAGCAAGTCTATGATTTGATATAATTCATCGGTGTTTTTAACCTCACCCGTCAAAATGATATATCCATTATCCTCATTGATGCTCATACGCCCATCGAATTGGCTCTGAATGCCATTCAAATCCCCGCGTATCCGAATCTCATAAAATTGTTTACGGAATACATTCAATAATTCATGCGTGGGTTGATTGGTGATGAGTTTTCCCTTGTTGATAATCGCCACACGCTGACAAACTTCTTGTGCCATATCTAAATGATGGGTGGTGAGGATGACGGTTTTATGCCGTTCTTGTGCCAGTTGATGTATCCATTGCTTGACGGTATGGGCGGCTTTTACATCCAATCCGAGTGTCGGCTCATCAAGTAAAATAATCGGCGGGTCGCTGATGAGGGCGCAGGCAATCGCCACTTTTTGTTGCATCCCGCGTGAAAATGCGCGAACTTTATCATCACGGCGCTCCCATAAATCCAATTCTTTAAGCAATGTCTCGGCACGCCCCCGAATTTCGCGGATGGGGACACCTTTTAATCGTCCAAAGTATAGGATATTTTCCAGCGCAGATAAACGCCAATACACATTGCGTGTGCCTTCTAAGACTGCACCGATTTGTCGCATATACTGAGCGCGATTTTTGATGGCATATCCATTGAGTGTGATATGTCCGTCTGTCGGCTCAATTAACCCACAAATCATTTTGATGGTGGTGGTTTTGCCTGCCCCATTTGCACCCAAAAATCCGAAAACTTGCCCACTTTCGATGGTTAAACTAAGCTGATTAACGGCTGTGAGTGGTTGCTTGCTTTTTGGCTTATAGATTTTGGTCAAGTTGTCAATTTGTATGGCGGTGTGTATTTTTGATGATGTTGGCATAATTTGCCCCCAAATATGGTTGTGAGGTTATGTATGAATACGCAAATTCACTCAAAAGGTTTCATGTGATTGCGTCCTTTACGCAATTCATATATGATAATTTTTGTGGCACATCATGATAAATTGGAGGGATGATATGGCAAAATGTGTGGTGACTTATGATAGGTATCATTCACTTGCTAACCTCAGTGCCGATGGAAAACGCGCTTTAGCCATTGGCAAAGGCAAATTTAAGCATTATCCCGATATACTGGTAGATTATGCCACCATTTTCGATACCGAAACGGGCGTAATTATCGCCCAGTATACCGATTCTCTTAACCCAACATCCATGTCACTCAGCCCAGATGGAAAACGGGCAATGTTATCGTATGAAGTGCAGGAAGGGGGATTGCCACAAGACCCCATTTTTGAGTATCTACTCATGATTTGGGATATTGAAAACAATACATCCATTGATTGTAGTCATAACCTGAGCGTGAAAATTGGGTCTACTTCATGGTTAGATAATGACCATTTTGTAGTCACACGTCAGAATGGGCTTTCATCTATAAATGTGGGTGTTTATGATGTAACCGGAACGCAATTATCTCAATTTGATTATACAGGGTTTGGATACGATGTGGTGGTGAATCAGTATATTGCCATCGGCATCCAAAATCATATCTATCTCATCAATCCGAGTACAGGTGATAAAGTAAATCGCTTTTTATTGAGTGAAAACGAGCGTATTGGTCAATCCAAACGTAGTTTGTTTTATGCGCCTAATGGGAGTGCTATCGCCATATTGCAACAAACCAATAACACAGCGATTTTGGTGTGGGATTTGACCAATGATGTTTCGCTAAGTGAACTTAAAGGCGACAGATACATGACTGCCCTCGCTTGGTCGCCTGATTCAACACAACTTTTATCCGCACAAAAAGAAAGTGATACCAGTTCGGGCATTTATATATGGGATATTGCCACAGGTGAGAAAAAATTATTCACCGAAGTGCGCTATGAGTCTCATGATGCTGTGAAAAGCCTGCATTGGTATGAAGATAAAATTTATATCACAACGTTGCGTTTAATGACGGTCTGGGAGCTATAAAGGATAAAGTAATGCCCAAGCAAATTGCACAGTACACACATTATATCGATTTTGCGAATCTGAGTGCCGATGGAGAACGCGCTATCTCAGTGTTACTCGATAAATCAATAGAGATACCATTTTTGGGGGTGTCTGTTTGGGATACTCAAACAGGGCAAGAAATCAAACGTTATCCACACGAATCACCCGCAAACCTGTTGGCGATGAGTCCTGATGGTCAACATGCGCTGATTCT
This sequence comes from uncultured Chloroflexota bacterium, assembly GCA_937942935.1. Classification (GTDB taxonomy): domain Bacteria; phylum Chloroflexota; class Anaerolineae; order Aggregatilineales; family Phototrophicaceae. Next base: position 6,293 of record CALDGT010000644.1, read on the forward strand.
TGAGAGCAAACAAGTGCCACGAGCTGGGATGGCGGGGCGTGATGATGATGAATATGATGTAGAAGATACCATCATCATGTGGGATATTGACCAAGACAAGACCAAAACACGCATATTTTCTTATGAAGCGAATGCGAATGCAGGTGCGCGTGATGCCGTTTGGTTAGATAATAACCGCATCCTCATCTTAAATTGGGATAGCCTGACGCTGTGGGACACCTCATTTGAGGGCGATGGTGGCGAAGTAATCACCATTAAGACCGATGGCAATAATTGGGCTAACATGCTCTATGATGGTGACATGATTGTCTTATGGCGGTCTGGTGGAACTGGTAAACTGCCCGATGTGTGGTCTTTTATCAAACCTGATACATGGGAGTTGTTGCGCCCTAAAGAATTTCCAGATTATAAACTGAATCAGTGGACAAGTAATGCAAAAACGCGGTCAAAACCCATCGCCTTTTCGCCCAATCGTCACCATTTTGCCATGCTCCTCAACAATCAAACCAGATTGGCAATTCGACCAGTCAATGACCCCACCATTCAACAAACTTGCGATAGTAATACCGATATAGAGGCATTTGCATGGTCTCCTGATGGGGAAAAAATCATTTTTGTAGCGGTGGACAGGCGAAATATACCAGATAAAGACCGCAAGAATCGGGTGTGGATATGGGACATCACCACAGACGAAAAAAACCTATTCACAGAGATAAGCTATTCACCCTATAACACGGTCAAAAATGTACATTGGCATGGGAATCGAATTTACATTGTGCTATCTGCTGAAATCATGGTCTGGGAAGTCTAAATAAGGAGCGAATTTAGGACATGGCGAAGCAAATCGGGCTTTACGATAATTACCATTCGTTGGCTAACCTCAGTGTGGGTGGCACAGAGGCATTGGTATTATTCAGAAAGGGGTTTGAAAATTATCCTGCTGTGATAGACCCTACTACAGGCAAAGAAATTGCCTGTTTTGGGAATTATCTCGTCCCCGATGCGATGGCGCTTAGTCCAGATGGCATGACCGCTGTTTTAGGATGGAAGAAATTGATGGGCGACCCGCGTGAGTTGGGATATGAATATGAGCTGATTATTTGGGATGTGTTACATAACCAATCCCAACCCATCAAAGTTGATTTTGATATTAACGGCTTATTATGGCTGGATAATTCGCAATTTGCGCTTGTAACCCGCGCCAATATCACCCTCTACAACACCAAAGGCGAGGTTATTAAGGTATATGAGGTCACAAAACGTGGTTCTCATCATCGCATCACGCGCCACGCCGATTTTATCGCTGTTTATGGTGATAAAGAAATTCTCCTACTCGATTCCGCATGGGAACTGCAAAAAAAATTGCGAATTGGTGAATTGTTGAAAACCAGTTCCACAGGGACTTTTGCACCCCCGTTTGCATTGGCGCATGATGATATGAATGTGGCGCTCATCACCGACAAAGAAAAACATGCTATCTGGTTATGGGATGTGCCGAGTAATAAATTGGTCACAAAAGCATTGGGTGATGCCGATATCACCGCCATCGAATGGTTATCGGACGGATACAGCGAAGAAAGAGCGAGACAACATTATGTGGCATCTTTGCTGTATGCTGAATTTTTGAAATCCGAAGGCAAATCGCGCATTATCTTATGGGATATTAGCGCGGGCGGTAGCACCGAATTTGTGCGTGTGCATGGTGAGGTGAATCGCATCATCGCCACACAAGATAAAATTATCATCGGCACCAATGGCGTGCATAAAGATGATGCGACTATCACCATTTGGGATATAAAAAGCCTGCCAATGGGCAATATGAGAGGATATATGTGAAATTGGGGGATTTTTCCTGTTAATCATAATTGGAATACACCACATTACCGCATGTGGTGTATTTTTATTTATTGTCCCAATTTTTGATAAGCATCTTGGCGCAAAGGCTCATATTCAATGGGCAATGCTTCACCTGAGAGGCGCTCATAAAGTGTCCAATCGGCAATGGCTCTATCATAATTCCCGAATTGATATAATTTTTTGCCACGATACAAATAAGCAAATTCATATTCGGGGTCTATTTCTAAGGCGAGATTATAATAAACATAGGCGCTCTCATCGTCATCTAAATGGTCATAAATCACGCCAATATTGAGGAATGCCACCTCATTTTGTGGGTCAATTTCGATTGCGCGGTCATAATCGGCGCGGGCTTGGGTATATTGCCTTAAGTCCACATATACATTTCCCCGATTAATATAGGCTTGGGTATATTCGGGGTCAATTTCAATCGCACGGGTAAAATCGGCAATGGCTTGAGTCCGATTTTCCAATCCTTCATAAGAGCGCCCACGCCCACGATAGGCATATTTATCCTCTGGGGAGAGCGATAGTATTTGGTCAAAATCGGCGATAGCACGTTCATAATCGCCCATATCATAATAAACATATGCCCTATCATAATATAAATAAGCACTGGGGGATAATTTGATAGCGCGGGTGTAATCGTCTATCGCTAATTGATATATCTCTAACTCAGAATAAGCATCTGCGCGTTCAGCATACATGGTCGATAAATCTATATTTCCCGTACCGAGTTGAATAGCGCGGTCTAAATCTAAAATTGCCTGCCAATAATTATCTTGGTAAACATGACTCATGGCACGATAATAATAGGTATTGGCATCTTGTGGATTCATTTGCAATTCAATTTGATAATAAATTGCTTGAAGTGTGGCAGATTCATCCATCATCACGGCGGATTGTGTGGCTTGACGTTGATTTTTGAGGCTGTAAATACTCGGTGTTTCGGTGGCGTAGAATCTTTCTTCTACAAGCTGATTCCGCCCAAAAAATCGGACTGCGCTCAAGATGAGGATAAATGCCACAGCAACTACCACAATCCCAATTTGGAGTCGTTGATTTTTCATGATTCCTAACCCAACCTCAATGAAAATAAATAAGTTTACGATGACCCTATTTTGCCACAAAATGACATTTTTGCCCAAATCAGATGAATGTCATCACTAGCAGACATCTCATATTAGGCGTATGCTATAATATGGAAAAATTTGAATATTGCTTTATGCTTTTATTCTATAAGGAAAAACCTCATGGCATACACCAAACAAGATGCGCTGGATTATCATCGTAAAGGTCGTCCGGGCAAAATACAAGTTACCCCCACTAAACCCCTCACCACCCAACATCATCTCACCCTCGCGTATTCTCCCGGTGTGGCAGAAGCCTGCTGGGAAATTGACCGCGAGCCACTGTCGGTTTATGAACTCACTGCAAAAGGGAATTTGGTCGCAGTCGTCTCTAATGGCACAGCCATTTTGGGGCTTGGGAATTTGGGACCAGAAGCCTCTAAACCTGTGATGGAAGGTAAGGGGGTTCTGTTCAAGAGATTTGCCGATGTGGATG
>CALDGT010000645.1 GCA_937942935.1 uncultured Chloroflexota bacterium
TATTACCCTCATCGGGGATGGGGCGCAAATCGTCATGACGGGCGAATCCCAAATTTTCAATATCGCAGAAAGTGGCATACTCATGCTGAAAAATGTCACTATCGTGAGTGAAAATGCCGAGCAAGCAATAACGAATGCTGGAGAATTGAATCTGGAAAATGTGACATTTGAAAATCAGGAACAGGGGAAATAACATCCCCCTGATGATTTAGTCGGTGCTGTCGGGGTCAAATTTGAGGCTATCGGCGGGTGTGCCTGTGGCGGCTTGCATCAGCATAATCAACCGATTCGCCATCGCGGACGGGTCTGGATGAATCCCGTCTTGGAGCAATGCCGTCTCAAAGACTTGTTCGATAATCGCATCTACTAAGCCCGTATTCCCCGCGCTCATAAGACCCGTTAGGTTGTGGAGCAAACCGTGACGCGGATTGAGTTCCAAGATTTTGACGGGCAGTTGATAATCTTTATCCAACAGGCGATTAATCCGATACGCATAGCGATTATTGCCTGTCTCATCGCTGACCAACCGCGCAGGGCTATTGAATGTGGCTTTGCTTTGGCGCACATCGCGCACCCGTTCCCCCAAAATATCCTTAAAGCGGGTTTGCAATGCCTCAAAGCTATCCCCTTCAACGGCGGGTTTTTCATCTTCGGGCGTAGTTTCTTCGCCGATACTGCTCAGGTCAATATCACTTTCATCCACACTGCGTAATTTGTGATTTTTATAATCGGTCAAGCCCATGAGCATGGCGGCATCTACGGGGTCGGTGAAATATAACACCTCAATCCCGCGCCGACGGAACGCATCTAAATGTGGGCTACGGCGTGCGCTATGGAAATCATCGCCGATGATGTAATAAATATCGTCTTGACCCTCTTTCATGCGTTCCACATATTCACTCAGGTTGTGGAAAACGGTGTTATCATCATCATGTGTTGAATTGAAATAGAGCAGGGGTTCAATATCGGTTTTATCCGCAGGTGCAACCACTACCCCTTGTTTGATGAGTCGTCCAAATTCGGCATAAATTTTGAGGTAGGTCTCGCGGTCTTTATTGGCGAGGCGTTTGAGTTCCGATAACACTTTGCCTGTGAGTGTCTTTTTGAGTGTCGCCATGACACGATTTGCTTGTACACTCTCCCGATTCACATTCAGGGGCAAATCTTCGGTGTCTACCACCCCTTGCACAAAACTGAGATATTCGGGGAGCAAATCTTTGCTATATTCTTGGATGAGGACTTTCCGCG
>CALDGT010000646.1 GCA_937942935.1 uncultured Chloroflexota bacterium
ACCTTCGCGGGCGAAATTGCGCCGAATCCGGGCGCGACCCTTGCCGATACACTCACCGCCAGCAACCGTGTTGAGATTGTGTATCGTGTCCAAATTCCCGATAATGTGACCGTTGTCCCGAACACCGCCACACTTAGCACCGAATTGGATGATGTGATTGTCATCACCGAGACATATACACGGACTATCACACCACCGCCAACAAATGGTGGCGGGACGACCTTGACCACAGAAGAAATTCAAGCCAAAGTCACGGCGCTCCCCGCCACAGGTGAAGCCCCATGGTGGGCAGACCCACTCCGCGCTATGCTGTTGGCGCTCATCCCCATCACCTTGTTTGTTGGGGTAGGGGGGATGGTGTGGTTCAGACGCGCCAGAAACAAATAGCAAGTCGTTGTAACCGCTAAACCTCATTGAAATTACAAACCCTCACGCCTCTTATAAAGGGGTGTGAGGGTTTTTTTTATCTCTGATGATAGATTTTTTTGCAATAATTCAATTAAACTTTTCTGATGATGGTTTGAATGACCTCATCTAGCGACACATTATCACCAGAATCATCTTCTGGTGAAGAAAATGGCAATTGTTGAATCCGTTGGCGGATATTTGGGGCGGGGTTGGGTATCTTATTCACACACCGAATGAGGGTGTATGCCTCTTGCTGACGATTCATATGATAATAAAGATGTGCGAAACACACCACGATTTCGATGATATACCGTTGTTGTTTGCTTTGCTCTGCCAGCGATAACGCCTCTTGCAATGCGATGTGTGCATTTGCACTATCATTGAGCGTGATGTGTGTCATCCCGATTCTAAGTTGGGTATGAGCCATGCTCCACGGTGCATCGGCGATGCGATATTTAATCTCTAAGCTATCTTGAAAAGCAATGAGCGCCTTATCGTATACACCCATGAGTATTAAACAATCTCCCAAATTGGAATACGCATACGCCAATGGCAATAATGCGCCTAATGGTTGCAAAATCGCCACTGCATCGGATAGATAATGATAGGCTGTTTGGGTATCGCCATTGCTCAATAACAAGCTCGCAAAATTTGCCATGCGAATTGCGGTGCTAAATGTGTCGTTATTTTGATTGCTAATTGCAATCGCTTGCTCAAATATGGCATGAGCGCGACGAATATCTCCTTGATAATGAACGACAACGGCTAAATTTCCCAAGACCAACCCCGCCTCATTGCTGGTGGGTGGGGTGAGCTTCAATACTTGTTGATAATATGCCTCCGCACGCACAAAATCACCATGATGCCGATGAATTGCCCCCAGACTAATGAGACTGCGGATGACCTCTGTTGAATTTTCTTGTGCGTGTGCCAATGAATAGGCTTGGTTGGCATAATGGCTCGCTTCATCGAGTTTCCCTTGTCGCCAATACGATACCGCATAAATATTG
>CALDGT010000647.1 GCA_937942935.1 uncultured Chloroflexota bacterium
GTGACTTGTTCAGATGCAACTGCCGTCTGAAAAGTCGTATCATCGGCACGACTGGGCAAATTATCATTAGAAACCAAACGCCCGCGTGTCACATGAATAAGTTCCTGCCCTGTTGCATCTGCCATGACCAATTCATAATAGGCAGGATTTTCGTTGATTAGGGTTAATAATGTATCCTGTTGGGCATCTGGTTCTAGCAAGGTGATGCCATACACATTCGCCAACACATGTAATTCGGTTTGGCGTTCACTAAAAAAATGACTTAAGCGTAATGCAACTTGGCGGGCGAGCTGTTCTTGAGAATTCAGCGCAAATTCACTTAATCGGTCAAAACCGACCCACGTAATCAGTGACCCAACAATGATAAGTGGCACAATCGTTAGCGCAACAAATATCAAAATAAGTCGTGTGCGTAAACCACTAAACATGCTTTAATCTCCTAAATTAGACAGATAATCAATTAATTATCTGTTTCAGTGGCTTCGGGCGTCACATCAAAATCACCCGGACGCACAATACGGTTGGCTTGGCGCAAGATACTAACAGGAATTTCTAACCCGATAGTTTCTGCCATTTCAAGGTTTATCATCAGGTAATTTTCTGCAATCTCAACAGGCATATCAGCAGGATTTGCCCCGCGCAAAATCCGTGCGACAATACGCGCGGCTTGGCGGTCTGTAGACTCAATATTTGGTCCATATCCCATTAGGTAAAGTTGCGATGCGTCATCTGTCACAGAAGACACGCCTGCACTATAGGCAATAGATGCAATGCGAAGTTCTTCAAAAAACACAAAATCAAATGGGACATATGGTGTCGTGAAAATCCAATCCACCCCTTCTGGCATATTCTTTAGGGCTTCTATGGCAGTAGCGGCATCTGTGGTTTGAATAGGGATAAGCTCTATCTCTAATTGTGTTGCAACTGCTTGTACTTGTTGCAACACAGGTTCTGCTTCTAATGTGAATGGGCTATAGAGGTAATAGACCATATCGGTATCGGGTTTAATCTCTTTGAGGATTTGCAAACGCCGTTCATGCGGTTTATTGGTAACGATTCCAGTCATAGACCCGCCGGGGACAATTAAATCGGCAACCGCACCTGTAGCGATAGGGTCATCAGACCGCGAAAAAACAATCGGTGTATCACCAACTGTCGTTTTCAAATTAACCGCATCCGTATCGGTATTGGTAACAAACACATCGGCGCCTGCATCAACCATCGCTTGAATTTGACGATTATATTCATTCAGAAACTCTTCTTGTGTGGCATTTTCGGACATATTGGCAAATGAGAGTGTCATGTAGGTGATATTTTGACCTTCGATATATCCGAGTTGGCTCATTTCATCCATAAAGTATTGTGGATCCATAAAGAAAGATGTGAGAGCGACGATATATTGTTCTTCATTTTCTTGTGCATGGGCGTAACCCAAACCTATTGTCAGCATGAAGGCGCTTACAATAAAAAATAACTTACCGTATTTCATTGATGTATCCTTTTCAATAAAGAGTCTTCATAATCACATGGCTGAGAAGACATCTTTATTATAACCAATTTAATTCAATCAAGGCTCAGTTAGGTATGAAATTTTCATGAAATCTGTCGCTATAATTAGCGTAAGGTTATCATTTATTTGAGAAAACAAACGGATTAGGACAGCAAACCTCATACAACAAATACAATTTATCTATTGTATGAGATTTGCTCGGTATATGCTGTATTATGGCTTCCGCAAATACCAATATTGGTAGCGTTCTATAAAACCCAAACTTTCATACAAGCGAAAGGCTTTATCGTTGCCAGCTTCAACTTGCAAATAAATAGTGCCTGCGCCCTGCTCTTTTGCCCATGCGATAAGGCTCATGGTTAATTTGCGCCCATGCCCATTACGACGATAATCAGAATGCACACCGATATCAAAAATTCCTGCAATACGGTGTTGGGGGTTATATACACAAATCCCTATCCCTACCACCTGCCCCGCCACATCATGAATCGCGCCATAGCATGTTGGCAGAGTTAATCGTGCCAAAATAGACCGATGAGAAGCATCATCTTTTGGCGAAAATCCCTTAATATGTTGGGCTTGTTCCATCCAATTTGTAATCTGTGGCGAAAAAACCCCACTCTGTGCGTTCCCAACCAAAACCTCAAACTGGCTATCTATACCAAACGATGTATCGGCAATATCTAATAATTGCACGCTGGTCGTATTGCGTAAAATATAACCTTGTTCACGCAAAAACGCATCCAAGTTTGTCGGTTGGGTCGCCTGTGTTAATTTGAACAGAATCGGGATATGGCGTTGGGCATACATCGCCTCGCAATAAGTGATTTTTTCTATGAGGGGCAAACTCGATTTTCCGTATGTCTGGACACTATTCGCTCGTCCAGAATAGCCACCTGCAAAGCGCAAAAGCCAACCATCGTAAGCTATTTCTTCGGTAGCATTCCACATTGAAAGCGAAATGTGTTCTAAATCAGCAATATTCCACATGATTCTTTATCCTATTTCAGCAAAAAGCGCAGGGCATTTGGCAAGCGTTTTGCCCATGCAGGTTCGTTATGATAGGCTTCTAAATCTTCGACATAGAGCAATGATTTGTCTGTGGTATACCCATTTTTGAGCAGACCATCGCGCAATTGACGCACACCATCCAAATAAATTTGGTGTGCTTCTTCTAAAACTGAGGTAAGATGAGGGGCAATCCCCAAAATAACCACGCCCTCTTTTCCACCCATATCCAGATAAATTTTGCCTGTCACCTGTTTTACCGCATCTACTGTATTTTGTAATCCTGTCCAAAAAACAGGGCTAAATGAGCCACACAGCCCAAATATATCTGGGCGGGTTAAAAATCCATGTAGACTAATCAATCCACCCATAGATGAACCAGCAATGCCTGTCGTTGAGGGTTGGGGTAATGTACGAAAATCGGTATCAATCATCGGTTTAATGGTATCGGTGAGAAATGCGATATATTTATCACCTAATCCATCCCAAAAATGTTCGCCAAATTGAACGGGATAGGGATTATATTCATTACGCCGTTTTTCGCTGGCATTAGAGATACCAACAACAATGGCTTCCAATCCTTCTTGGCTCAATTCGGTGATGGTTTCATCCACTTTCCACTCGCCACTATAACTAATATGGGCATCAAATAAATTTTGACCATCGTGCATATAAATCACAGGGTAGCGTTTATCGGATGTATGATAGGTTGGGGGAAGCCAAACAAAAATACGGCGTTCATTTTGCAATTGTGGACTAAATACGGCATCCTGTACAAGCAAATCACCCACAACAGTATGCTGAGTCACAAGAGATTTATAATCTTGC
>CALDGT010000648.1 GCA_937942935.1 uncultured Chloroflexota bacterium
TGAAGAAGCCCCACGTCTTTTGCAACAAGCTCGCGCCAAAGGCGAAGAAATGCTCACTGAAGATGTGAATGTTCAATCGGCGCAAATTATGGCGGCAAATATCATCGAACAAGCAAATCAAGAAGCGACCCGCATTAAAGCCGAAGCCGACCACTATATTTTTGGTGTGTTGAGCAAATTAGAGCAAACTTTACAAGTTAACCTGAATACTGTTCGTAATGGTATTAATGCTGTTCGTCAACCAACTACCTCTACAACTTCAACTGTTTCTGTCAGTATGCCTACCATAGAAGAAGCAACTAGCCAATTTGTTGCCCCTGTTGAAGTGACCGAAGAACAAACTGTGACCAATCAACCGCGTGTGCCGGGTGTTAGTTTGCGACGTGGCGCAAAAAATAATGAGTAAGGGCGGCAAATCGCCGTCCTAAACACGACTCAAACATAGGCATTTGGACAAATTTCTTGTACACTTATAAACTGTCTCAGTTCCAAAGTGTATGATATAAAGTTAGGTGTCCCTTGAGTGATTTAGAGAATAATTTCCTCGAATTTGATCCAGAGGATGTGGTCAATGTTGAAGTTATTGAACATCCTGCCCCGGTGAATGAGCGTAGTTTAGCGCGTCGTGTGGCGTTGCAAGTTTTATATGAAGTAGATAGCGCAGATCATTTGGTGGGTGAGGTGTTACAACGTCAGTCCGAAGCCAATGAATTGCCATCTCATTTGGGTGATTATTTGCGCGACCTTGTTTTGGGCGTGATAGAACATCACCGCACACTCGATAGTGTGATTAAAACATTTGCCCCAGAATTCCCCATTAGCCAAGTCGCTATCATAGACCGCAATATTTTGCGGATTGCTATTTATGAATTTGCGGTTAGTCATAATGTAGTGACTGGTGTTGCGATTGATGAAGCTGTCGAATTGGCAAAATTATATGGCGCGGACGGTTCATCGCGGTTTATCAACGGGGTATTAGGCGCGGTTGCCGATGACCGTAAACGGTTGGCTAAATTGCTAAAAATTGGCAAACTGACCACTTATACAGAAGAAGACGAAGAAGATTCCGAAGCAGAAGATGACGAATAACGCCCCTCCATCTGATAATTTACCACCTGTTTCTATCCCTAATAGCGAATTGCGAATGGGATTTTTTGAGCATTTAGATGAATTGCGCCAACGACTGTTGCGAGCCTTTTTTGCGTTTATCGTTGGCACTGTTATTGGTATGGTCTTTGCCGAAGCCGTTTTACGCTATTTGGTATCGCCATACGCAGAACGTCTTGTTGTTTTGGGTCCCACAGGCTCAGTTGTGACATATTTCCGTGTGGCGCTCATGTTGGGGGGCATTATTGGCTTCCCCATTATTCTTTATCAGGTGCTATTATTTGTTTTACCCGGTCTAAAGCCCAACGAGAAGCGCGTTTTAATTTATTCTTTGCCCCCTGTGATGATTTTATTCCTTATTGGGGTGGCATTTGCGTGGTTTATCCTTGTCCCGCCAGCGATTGGCTTTTTGGCTGGATTCCAGACCGATATTTTTAGACCAGAATGGACAGCCGACCAATATATCGGGTTTATTACCGCCTTATTATTTTGGATGGGTGTGGCATTTGAATTGCCATTGGTGATGTTTGTGCTGGCATTGCTCGGATTAGTCGGTGCGGGGATGCTTATCCGTCAGTGGCGCATAGCGATTGTGCTTTCATCTGTGGCGGCGGCGGTGATTACCCCAACTGTAGACCCGATTAACATGATTTTAGTGATGGGACCATTGCTGGTTTTATATACCATAAGCATATTCTTGGTCATTATTGGACGGCGTATCAATACCCCACCAGAAACGACCTCATAATGTTCAATCGGCTATTCAATCGAAAAAAAGAAAAACGGGTGTTGGTTATTGGCTTGGATTGCGCCAGCCCACACCTGATTTTTGACCAATTTCGCCCCGAATTGCCCCATTTTTCGCGGTTAATGGATTTTGGGACATGGGGGCAATTAGAATCGTCTACACCGTGCATTACTGTCCCTGCTTGGTCGAGTATGATGACCAGCCGAGATGCGGGTGTTTTGGGGGTGTATGGGTTTCGCAATCGTGCCGATTATTCTTATAATCACATGGTCACAGCCGATAGCACCCATATCAAACAACCGCGCTTGTGGGATATTTTGGGGGAGGCGGGCAAACAATCTACCATTTTATCTGTCCCACAAACATACCCTGTCAAATCTATCAATGGCACATTATTGAGTTGTTTCCTCACCCCAAGTCAACAAGCAACCTTCACTTATCAAAATAAAAAAAAAAATCAAATCCTCAAAATAATCCCAGATTATGCCTTTGATGTCAAAGATTTTCGGACAGAGGATAAAGCTCGTTTGCACCAAAATTTAT
>CALDGT010000649.1 GCA_937942935.1 uncultured Chloroflexota bacterium
AACCAATTCGGCTAGTGCAGTACGAATTTCATCTAGGCGTGGCGGTAATTCCGATAAATTTCCAACCTCAACTTGTGCAATACCCAATTCTGCCCCATTGACCTCATAAAATTTGATGTCGGCATTCACAATTTCGCTGGCAGGGCGACTACCCAAACCAGCACCCGCCGCCAATAATTTATTCCCTAATTCACTAATTGCTTCTAAGGCTTGCTCATCTGTGGCTTTTGCGCCAGCCAATTTCGCCATTTTGACCAGTGCAATCGCCGCCGCACGGTCTCTTGGGGTTGCAGTTGGCGACCTAAAAATGAGCGTATCCGATAAAATGCCACACAACAATAATCCCGCAATCCCAACAGGGAAGGCTTTTCCTAATTCAATCCCGCGTTCTGCAACCAGCGTCGAGCAACTGCCTACAGGCTCAATACGAAAGCGAATGGGTGTAGCGGTTGGAATACTGCTCAGGCGATGATGGTCTAAGACTTCGACGACTTCGGCTTCTTCTAATCCAAGCACAGATTGACCCAATTCGTTATGGTCTACAAGGACAATTTTGCTTTTGGGTGGCGATAATAATTTGGACTTTCTACATAAACCTGTATATACGCCATTATCATCTACCACGATAAAATCATCTTGCTCAGAGCGTAAAATTTGGGTCAATACATCGCGGATATAATCACCCATATTAAGCGTTGTTGTTGCTGTATCGGTGGCTTTTGTGGCGGGCATTTCAAAATCTTTTGCCAAAGCCATAATATTGGCAGAACTGAGTGCCTCCCCCATCACAGAAAATAACGCCGCTCCAGAAATGAGACCAACTGGTTTATCATCATCATTCAACAACGGAACAGACCGATGTGTTTGCGCCACGCTTTGGCACGCATCCAAAATGGTGCTGGTATGGTGCAATGATGGCATTTCTTCAACCAAATCACCAACTCGTTTTCTAACATCACTAATCAGTGTGGGGGCTTCCATGTGAAAATTGTCTAATGCAAATTGTGTTTGTGGATTGACTGTGCCAGTCCGCCCAGCGATGTAAGTATTTCCGTCTTGCAGTTGACCTAATAACCACGCATAGCCCATCGCCGAAGCAATTGCATCCATATCTGGATTTCGATGTCCCATCACAAGAATAGATTCTGGATTGCTCATATACCCTCATACAATATGTATAACTCAAGATTGTGCTATTGTACATTCTATACAATCTGTTTGACAAATCTCAGAATCTATATTATTCTTATGTTTAATATGGAAGCGATTCCAAAATTAACAGTTTTTACATGGAAACGATTCCATAGGTATAAAGTATATTTAAGGAGATGAAGAAATGCGTAAAACACTTTTATTTGTTCTTTTAGTAGGTGCATTAGCGATGTTTTCTTTGGGCATTGTAACTGCTCAAGAGATGCCATACGCTGGCACAACTGTTACTATCTTTGGTGCATATACCGAACAAGCAGAAGCCGATGCGTTTATCGCTGGTTTTGCACCATTTGAAGAAGCGACTGGTATTGATGTAGTTTATGAAGGGTCTAGCGACTTTGAAACACTTATCACTGCCCGTATTGAAGGCAATGATGCCCCCGATATTGCTGGCTTCCCACAACCCGGTTTAATGAAACGCTTCGCAGATGTGGCAGTAGATTTGACTGGTGTTTTTGAAGAAGGTTATTTGCAAGGTCAATATAATCAAAGCTGGATTGATATGGCAACCATGCCAGATGGCAAAATCATCGGCATTTGGAATCGTGCCATTGTGAAAAGTTTAGTTTGGTACTCCCCTGCCTGTTTTGAAGAAGCTGGTTATACAGTGCCAACCACTTGGGATGAATTGATGGCATTAACTGACCAAATCGTGTCTGAAGGCAAATATCCTTGGTATGCGCCAATGGAAAGTGGTGGCGCAACAGGTTGGGTTGGTACAGACTGGATTGAAGACATCATGCTTCGCACCACCAGCCTCGAAAATTATGATAACTGGACTGTTCCTGTCTCGTTAGATGACCGCCTGCCTTTCACATCTCCAGAAGTGAAAAATGCCTTTGAAATTATGGGATCATTCTTGCTCAATGAAAGCTATATGTACGGCGGAAGCATCTCTGTCCTCAATGACCGCTTCTTCGATACAGGTGTGCCTCTCTTGAGTTGTGACGCCTACCTCGCCAAACAAGGGAGCTATATGCCCGGTTGGTTGCTCGAAGATTATCCAGACCTCACCATCGGTCCTTCTGGCGATTTGAATTATTTCTACTTCCCCGCCATTGACCCAGCCTATGGTGAACCAGTCCTCACCGGTGGCGATGTTTATAGCATGTACAATGACCGCCCAGAAGTCCGCGAAGTCCTCAAATTCATGACCAGCGCCACCTCTATTGAACCATCTATTTTGGCTGGTACATTCCTCTCACCACATCTCGATGCCAACCTTGATTTGTTCGACGAAGCAAATCGTGGTATCGCCGAAATCCTTCTCAATGCCGATTCTGTCCGCTTTGAT
>CALDGT010000650.1 GCA_937942935.1 uncultured Chloroflexota bacterium
AAATAGAGGCGGGAAATGTTGTGCGCGGTAGCCTAATTCCAGCTCCGTTTCATTATCTCCAGTTGCTATTTAGACCCCGTTTTTGGACAGGTATCACGCCTCTCGATTTTTTATCATTACCCGGATTCTTATTTAGCATCGCATGGACGGTCGGATTTGACCCACTCAGAGAAAAATCGGCATTAGATGGGTTAACCATGCGCGAATTTTTTCGTGGATGGACACCCAATTTGCAAGCAACCTTCACAGGATTGGGGGCAAATTTACTCGCCGCCCCGCCAGACCAAATATCTGTAGCTAGTTTTATTGCATCTCTGCGCTTTTATACTGTCTTACGACGTGATGCTTGGCACATGGAATTTTTTCCATCAAACTCAGCCTATAGCCTCATTAATCCATTAGTCGAATACATCGAATCTCATGATGGTCGTGTTTGGCGTGGAGCAACAGCCAAACAAATTGATTATCAAGATGATGTATGGCGCATTACAATTGATGATTATCCAAATCGCATCACACGCACCCTATATGCCAAGAATATCATTATGGCTACAGACGCCGTTTCTGCCAAACAATTATTAATGGATAGTCCCACAACACAGCCCATCGCAAAAAATATCAAATTTCCATCAACATTGAGTAATGTGGTTATCCGTATGTGGTTTTCATCTGCACCGAAAAGTGGTGCAAATAGTGGTATGTTCACAGGTGATAGCATTATAGACAATTTTTTCTGGTTACATCGGCTTTATGATGAATTTAGTGACTGGGGAAAAATGGGTTATAGTGCCTTAGAAGTACATCTTTATATCGAAGAAGATCTGCTGAATAAAGATGACCGTCACTTGCTGATTTTAGCGGTGGATGAGGTTCAACGGGCATTTCCAGAACTAAAAGGGCATTTTGTGCATGGTTCTGTGCGCCGAAATAGCAAAAATCATACCGAATTTCGGATTCCTACTGATGACAGTTTGTGGGTAAAAACACACTGGCAAAATCTTTATATGGCGGGCGATTGGGTCGGTTATGATACCCCTTCTTTTTGGATGGAACGCGCCACAGTCACGGGCATTGCCAGCGCCAATTCAGTCCTAGAAGCCTATCAAAAAACAACTGTTGAAATTTTATATCCTGCCCCACCCGAATTTTTGGCACGCCTATTGGGGTGGTTGGTGCGCTTTATTCGTTGGCTTATTCAACCCCTATTACACCTAATTCGTTCAATCTATCACAAACGGATTAGTAATTTATGAAAACGGTGTTAAAATCATTATCAATCTGCCCAAATCTATAGGCAAAAATTCACAAAAGTGCTATCTTTAAGGTAATTTTATAAGCATGATGAGAGAAATTATTTAATCTGCAAAAATCGTTTGGATGAACTATAATGATAGATATGATGAGTTTCATTAGAACGGCGGCATTGCTAAACAATATGGATATTAACATAGAAAAAAACGGAAACGTTACCATAATTGAACTAAATGGCGACCTAAATGCCAACTCCACCGCCAAAATACAAGACCAAGTGTTATCTGCAACCCCACCCAATAGCAAAGTGCTATTGGATATGAGCAATGTAAAATATATGTCTAGCGCAGGGTTACGATTTCTATTATTGCTCTCACGTCAATTAGGTGGGCAAGTCGGGAATATCGTACTCTCTGGATTGCGTGAAGAAGTCGCGGATGTCATGTCCATTACTGGCTTTTTAGATTTCTTCGTGACCGCAGAAAATCGAACAGATGCCTTAGACATCCTTTCTTAACTTCAAAATGTGGTATCATTAAAGAGGGGCAACATTCATCGCCCCTTTTGATGATAAGGTAAATTCATTATGCAGAATGCACGCATAGATAACCAACCTACCCACATTCATAAAGGTTATCGTCTTAGAATTGGTCAACCATTACCTTTTGGCACAACTGTCACGCATAATGGGGTCAATTTCTCAATATTCTCGCGTTTTGCCACAACTTGCACCCTTGTCTTGTACCTTAAAGGTGAGAAAGACCCTTTTGTCGAAATTCCATTTCCAGATGAATTTCGGATTGGTCATGTTTTCACGATGGTGGTTTTTGACCTCGATTATGAGAGAATTGAATATGGTTTTCGCCTAGATGGACCAAATGCCCCACATATGGGACATCGTTTTCACCATAAAAATATCCTCAGTGACCCTTATGCTAAATCTATTGGTGGGCGTGAACGATGGGGAGAAGTCACTAACCCCGAATTTGATTACCAACACCGCGCCCAAATTGTCCCAGAAGATTACGATTGGGCAGATGACCGCCCTCCACATATCCCAATGGGAGATTTAGTTATCTATGAAATGCACGTCAGGGGATTCACGAAAAATCCGAACTCTAAGGTGAAATATGGTGGCACTTATACCGCCATCCGTGAAAAAATCCCTTATTTCAAAGAATTAGGCATCAATTGCATAGAATTGCTTCCAATTTTTGAGTTTGATGAGCTAGAGTATGTTCGGCGTAATCCTGTGACAAAAGAACGCCTCGTCAATTATTGGGGTTATAGCACCATTGGTTTTTTTGCGCCTAAAGCAGGTTATGCCGCTACTGGTATTTTTGGAATGCACTGCGATGAATTTAAGACGCTCGTCAAAGAATTACATCGGAATGGTATCGAAATCATCTTAGATGTGGTCTATAACCATACCGCAGAAGGTAACGAAAAAGGTCCTGTCATCTCATTTCGTGGAATAGACAATAAAACATACTATATGCTCGACCCTGATGGTCGGTATCTTAATTTTAGCGGGACTGGCAACACCATGAATTGTAACAATCCCATTGTGCGAAATATGGTGGTAGATTCGCTCCGTTATTGGGCGGCAGAATATCATATAGATGGATTTCGGTTTGACCTCGCTTCTATTTTAGGGCGTGACCAGCTCGGCAGACCACTGGCTAACCCTCCCCTACTCGAAATGTTGGCATACGACCCTATTCTTGCCAATTGTAAGCTAATTGCAGAGGCATGGGATGCAGGTGGCATGTATCAAGTGGGCAGTTTTCCTGCATATGGGCGTTGGGCAGAGTGGAACGGCAAATATCGGGATAGCATCCGCCGATTCTTAAAAAGTGATAGAGGCTTGGCGTGGGAAATTTCGGAGCGAATACAGGGTTCCCCTGATTTATATACAGGCAGAGGTGCAACCGCATCGGTTAATTTTATCACCGCGCATGATGGTTTTACCTTATATGACCTCTACACCTACAATGATAAGCATAATGAGCAAAATGGTGAAGAAAATCGAGACGGGGCGAATGATAATAATAGCTGGAATTGTGGTATTGAAGGCGAAACCGATGACCCACAAATAAATGATTTGCGCCGTAGGCTCATCAAAAATGCTCTTGCCACATTAATGATGAGCAAAGGCATTCCAATGCTCCTCATGGGCGATGAAATGGGGCGCACCCAATTTGGCAATAACAATATGTATTGCCACGATAACACCCTCAATTGGCTCGATTGGTCGTTGCTCAAAAAAAATGAAGATATTTTCACTTTTTGTAAATATTGCATCCAATTCCGTCACCAACACCCTATCTTGCGTGGGTCAAATCATTTTACACACCGTGATATGGTTGGCAGTGGTTACCCCGATATTTCATTTCATGGCACACGCGCATGGCAACCCGATTGGGCAAGTTATGTCCTCACATTAGGCGTTATGTTAGATGGCAACCATGCAGTATTAGATGGTCATAAGCCAGATGACGCCATCTATATGGCATTTAATATGCACTGGGATAGTCATATCTTCCAATTACCCCAACTTCCAGAAAACAAAAATTGGCATGTGTTCATCAACACAAGTCCGGGCGTAGAAAACGTCATTCATCCACCGGGGCATGAAGTCCTCATCATCCCACAAGATCATATTTGGGTGGGAGGACGTTCTATTATTGTCCTAGTCGGAAAATAAATCAAAAATCGGGCATATTTTTTTGCCCGATTTTGAAATCTGTTTTATCGGCTTTGCCATGTAAAGCTACGCGCTTCGCCAGTTACACCAACAATGCTATAGCTATTATCATTATTGACCTGTGCCACCGAAACCGTCCATGTGATAAGATGAGGTTGTCCATCATTTGGGACTAATTCTTCTGGCAAACGCAGGGTTGTTTGTTTGGTAATCCCAGTCCATGTTGTGCCACTGGTATTATCCACCACTTGAATAAGATATTGTTCTTGTGGGCGCAATACCCCCACACTCACCCATTGTAATGTGACCAAGCCCGCCGCAATCCCACCATTCGGTGGAGAAACAATCATCGGCGCATTAAATGTTGGGGTCATAGTGGGTGTTTCTTGTCCCGATGGTGTTGGGGTCAGGGTCATGGTGGGTGTTGGGACAAGCACATTAATTGTCTGCCCTTCAACAATGAATGGGTTACAATTTGGACCACCCCCCGGTTGGTCAAAATTACATCCAATAAAACTAATATTGGCATTCAATTGGCTCAATTGTCCAAGTGACATCGAAAATTCTTCAGCAATGCTCACCAAAGTATCGCCACTTTTAATGATATATTGCCCTACTAATTCCCATGGAGCAAGGTTTACATTGGGGCGCATCGGCGGCATTGTCGCTGATGTATTATTAACAGTCACACCCATATTATTTTCTGGTGTTGGGGTAATTGTTGGACGTGGGATGAGGATTGTTTGCCCTGCGGGAGGCAAAATATCGGCACTAAATAAATTATTAAGGCGTACAATTTCTCGAATGACATCTGTTGTCCGATAATTGAACGGGTCTTGTTGGATAATACTAATCAAGGTATCCCCATCCCGAATGGTATATGTCCAAGGTCCT
>CALDGT010000651.1 GCA_937942935.1 uncultured Chloroflexota bacterium
AAGTCGTGTTCCGTAGCTACCGTGACGACCCACGTCCCGATGGCGACCGTAGCCGCGTGAGCGCCGTCTACTATATGAACAGCGATGGCACAGGCGTAACCCGCATTTCTGAAGTCGGTGGCAACGCGACCAACCATGTCTTCTCACCAGATGATAAGTTGATTGCTTACCAATCGAATGTAGTAAATGGTATCAATGACATCTATGTCTTTGAAATTGAAACTGGTCGCACCCGCTTGTTGACCAACAACACAGGCGACTATGCCAATATCCAAGACACAGCACCGACTTGGTACTGTGAATCAACCATGCTGGTCTTTACTTCATCAGTGGATGCAACGGATGAAAATCCAGATAACACAAATGTGTTTATGGTAGATGCGCTCCCAATTGACGCACCACCCATTAACGCCGATGTGGATGCAACACGCCTCACGGACGATGAAGAAATTGACCGCGATGCTCAAAACAGTCCATCAGAAGAGAACGCCAGCCGTTACGGGCAAGTTCCTCCAAAATGGAGACCATAAGTTAACCTACAATCAGGGCGGGGAGAAATCTCCGCCCTGATTATGACGATTTTCCGCATCAAAACTCTGCCACAAATCCCCCCTCAGCAATCTAAAACACATCCCAAAAATATGTTATAATGTGTATTATATAAACCAATAAGCAATAAGGGGAAAACAGATAAACCATGACTGGTGGCATTAAGGTTGAATTGCGGAATATAATCAAAGAATTCCCAGCAGGTCGTTATGAGACGCCTGTGCGGGCGGTAGATGATGTATCTATGACCATTTATGATGGTGAGTTTTTTGCGATGCTCGGTCCAAGTGGCTGTGGCAAAACGACCACCTTACGGATGATTGCCGGTTTTGAAAAACCATCATCTGGTGAAATTTTAATAGATGGTACGCCCATGCAAGATATGCCACCCTTTCATCGCCCTGTG
This sequence comes from uncultured Chloroflexota bacterium, assembly GCA_937942935.1. Taxonomy (GTDB): domain Bacteria; phylum Chloroflexota; class Anaerolineae; order Aggregatilineales; family Phototrophicaceae. The sequence continues at coordinate 956 of CALDGT010000651.1, forward strand.
AATACCGTCTTTCAAGATTACGCCTTGTTTCCACACATGAGCATCTTGCAAAATGTGATGTTTGGATTACAAATGGAAAACATCCCCAAAAAAGAAGCACAAAAGCGGGCGATGGAAGCCCTTGAATTGGTGCGCTTGCCTCATGTGGGCAATCGTAAACCGCGCGAAATATCGGGTGGGCAACAACAACGGGTCGCATTAGCGCGGGCTTTGGTCAAAAAACCGCGTGTGTTGTTACTAGATGAACCATTAGGGGCGCTCGACCTCAAATTACGCCGTGAGATGCAAATAGAACTCAAAGCCATGCAACAACACTTGGGCATTACCTTTATTTTTGTCACCCACGACCAAGAAGAAGCCATGACGATGGCGAATCGGATTGCGGTGATGAATGTGGGCAAGGTGTTGCAAATCGGCAGACCAGACGAAATTTATGAAACACCGTCTACCCGTTTTGTCGCCGATTTTATCGGTGAGACAAACTTTTTAGATGGTCAATTGATGAATGGAGATGGTAATCATAGCACTGTGATATTGGGCAAAGAAACACAAATTCACGCCAGCCTGCCTCATCGTTATACACAATCCAACGAGCATATCACCGTCGCCATTCGCCCAGAACGCATTAGCCTGCGCGATTTATCGGACCCGCTGACCAACCTCGCGGGCGATATAAACACCCTACGCGGGCAAATCACCCAAATTTTTTACATTGGCACAGACACGCGCTATGTTATCCATCTCGAAACAGGGGACGAAGTATCGGCGCGGATGCAAAATAGCTCGGCAGAGAGCGCATTTCGTTTTCGACAAGGACAAGCGGTGCATGTGTTGTTTCACCCCGATAACGCACGGGTTTTAATGCGTGAATAAAAACCATTATTGAGAGGGTGAGTATGGGCATTACAGTGAAGTTAATTGAAGAAGAACGTATCGTGTATGTGGATGTTCGTGACCCATGGACACATGAGGAGTTAGAAGATTCATTTAGGCAAGATGTGACATATCGGGAAGAATTTGCAAAAACACATCCCGATGACAAATTACATTTTGTTGTTGATGTGACACATGGAACATTCGGTGTGCGCGATGCGGGTGTGGGCAGAAAAAACCCCAGTTTTTATCACCCCAGTCGTGGGTTAGTGGTGGCGATTGGCGTGAATGAATTTTCGCAACAATTGGTGCGGATGGTGCTAAATGTATTAAGACTCAAGCGTTATCATTTTGTCAAGACATACGAAGAAGCGGTTGAAGTGGTGCGTAAGGAACGCGGGCTATAGGGTTCATCAATGATGCGCCAAATCATCAACCCCTACACGCACCAAGTCATCACAAAATTGCCAGATACCACCCAAGCCGATGTCGAAAAAGCCATCGGGCGGGCGTATGCTTTGCGCCCCTCATTCGCCAAGATGCCAGCACATAAACGGGCGACCATTTTGGCGCGTATCTCGGCACTCATCGAATCCCAAGCCGATGAATTGGCGATGCTCATCGTTTCTGAATGTGGAAAACCGCTAAAATATGCCAAAGGTGAGGTCTCGCGTGCTGTCGAGACCTTTTTATTCGCCTCCGATATGGCACGCAAT
>CALDGT010000652.1 GCA_937942935.1 uncultured Chloroflexota bacterium
CAAGCAAATGTTTGCCAATGTTGGGCTTGCCGATTATCGGCAAGCAAATGTTTGCCAATGTTGGGCTTGCCGATTATCGGGAATTTCAGTGGAAACTCAAACATCGTTATGATTATACTGCCCAAGATGCCCTCGCATTCAACAAAGCAGTAGAAGAAGTGGTTGTGCCTGTGGCGGCGCGGTTATATGAACGTCGGCGCAAACGCTTGGGTGTTGCATCGCTCCGTCCTTGGGATATTTTAGTAGACCCCGATAATCACCCTGCGCTCAAGCCATACGAAACGGTTGAAGAACTCGAAAACACGATGGCGACCCTGTTTGACCGCGTAGACCCACAATTGGGCGGGTATTATCACACCATGATGAATGAAGAACTGCTCGATTTAGATAATCGTAAGGGCAAAGCACCCGGTGGCTATTGTACCTCTTATCCCAATATCAAACGCCCATTCATCTTTATGAATGCGGTGGGTGTGCATGATGATGTTCAAACCCTTTTACATGAAGGGGGTCATGCTTTCCATGTGTTTGAAAGTGCCAATCTGCCGTATTCGCAACAAAAAGATGTGCCGATGGAATTTGCAGAAGTCGCTTCGATGTCTATGGAACTCATCGGAGCGCCATATTTGAGCAAATCCAACGGTGGATTTTATTCTGATGCCGATGCAAATCGCGCTCGTGTGGAACATTTAGAAGGTATGATTCAATTTTGGGGATATATGTCGGTGGTGGATATGTTCCAACATTGGATTTATACCCATCATGACCTTGCCACAGACCCTGTTGCATGTGATGACCAATGGGCAGAATTATGGTCGCGTTATATGGTCGGGATTGATTATACAGGCTTAGAACAATTCTTGGGCAATCGTTGGCGCAGACAATTACATATCTTCCAAATCCCATTCTATTATATTGAATATGGCTTGGCACAATTGGGCGCGGCGCAAGTGTGGGCAAATTCGCTCAAAAATCAGGCGGGCGCACTCGCTGATTATCGCAAGGCATTGGCATTGGGTGGCACAGCTAAATTACCCGATTTATTCAAAACAGCAGGTGCAAAATTAGCATTTGATAGCCAAACCTTAGCCGATTCGGTAGACTTGATTGAACGCACGATTTATCAATTAGACCCTGCGTAGCGTTTATTTTTGAGGAGGACACAACATGCAACTGAGTATGATAGACATCATCATCGAATATTGTGCATCTTGAGGGCATCAAGACCGCGCCCTCAGTTTGACGGCAGAAATTATAAAAGAACGGGAATTAGAGTATTACATCCGCACATGGCAACTCGTCCCTAGCAGTGGCGGGGTGTTCAATATCACGGTGAATGGCGAGAAAATTTTCTCTAAAAAGGAATTGGGACGGCATCTTGAAGAAGGGGAGGGCAAACGCCTCATCTCTGACAAGATAAAGGCAATTGTAGAATCAAATCCATCATAGAAAGTGTGGGCGGGCAGAGTTATACCCGCCCCATAGAATTATCAGACATGTACGGGGCGGTATTAGTGCCATCAGGTGTGTATATCCGCCCAACTCTTTTGGAACAAATCCCAATATCTAAACGTCCTAGTGCTATCTGATAATCAGAATGTGCCATTTGCACAGCACAAGGAGCTATTTATGTTCAAACGAGCCACATTGCTCACCATTTTAATCGCCTTATTTACATTAGGCGTATTTTCTGCTTCTGCCCAAGAAGAACCCCCCGCCGATGAACCCCAACCGGGTGTCTCGCTCACAGTTTATAATCAGGGGACGGCACTCGTCCGTGACCGCCGTGTATTTAGTTTTACAGAAGGGCTAAATACCATCAATTTTACTGATGTGGCTTCATCCATAGATGCGACATCTGTCAGCTTTGTCTCACTCACTGACCCCAATACCACCGTTTTGGAACAAAATTATGTGTATGACTTGGTAGATACCTATGCGCTCATCCGCCGTTTTGTAGACCAAGTGATTACCGTCACCGCCAGCGATGGCACTGTTTATACAGGTCGTTTATTGAGTGGAAGTGATAATCTCATTTTGCAAACGGATAATGGTCAAGTGGTGGTGTTGAATGCTTATAACCTGCGCGACATTCAATTCCCTGCCTTGCCCGATGGACTCATCACCCGCCCGACCTTGCGTTGGT
>CALDGT010000653.1 GCA_937942935.1 uncultured Chloroflexota bacterium
AAACTCTTGCCAGTCGTGGTTGCAAGGCGGCACCACCACTAACGATCACTCTTACATTTCCTCCAAGCGCTTCACGCCATTTTGAAAAAATCAATTTATTGGCAAGTTTCAGTTGCAGTTCATACCAGGCACCATTTTTTCCATCCTTCTCATATCTCAATCCAAGATCGAGTGCCCAGAAAAATAGTTTGTGTTTTATTCCTGTAAGTTCTTTTCCTTTGTTTACGATCTTATCAAAAACTTTTTCAAGCAATCGAGGAACCGTAGAAAATACATGTGGTTTTAGTTCTTTCAGATTATCACCGATCTTTTCAATACTTTCTGCATAGTAGATCGACACACCGATATACATGTAGAGGTAAGTCAACATCCTTTCATAACTATGGCATAGAGGCAAGAAACTCAATGCGCGATCGCCGGGGCCAACGGGGCACAAGTGTTCGCTGGATAATATATTACTGACGATATTATCGTGCGTCAGCATTACACCTTTAGGAGTTCCTGTTGTGCCACTGGTATACAGGATGAATAATGGGTCTTCTGCATCGAGTTGTTCCGTTTCGCACTTGGTGCTGGCGATGGGAAGCGCCATCAGGTCATGCCACCAATAATCGCGCCCTTGTTGCATGGTAACAGGTGTGCCTGTCCGTTTGTGGACGATGACATGCTCCACCACAGGAGAACGGTCAATCGCTTTATCCACATTTTCTTTGAGGGGTACAATATTCCCACGCAACCATGCCCCATCGGAACAAATCAGCACACGGCTTTGGCTATCTTCAATGCGGTCAGCGATGGCTTGCTCAGAAAAACCACCATAAATCACGCTATGCGGGGCGCCGATTTTGGCACAAGCCAGCATGGAGATAACAATTTCGGGGGTACGTCCCATATAAATCGTGACTCTATCCCCTTTTTTCACCCCCATGCTTTTCAATACATTGGCAAATTTAGACACTTCTTGATTCAGTCGCCAATAGGACATGGTGACTTTTTCGCCATTTTCACCTTCCCAAATGATGGCAATTTTATTTCTGCGCCATGTTTTGGTATGACGGTCTAACGCATTCAGGACGATGTTGGTTTTGCCCCCCACAAACCATTTATAAAACGGCGGATTGCTATCATCCAACACCTTATCCCATTTCTGATACCAATCTAAGGTTTCGGCGCGTTTTGCCCAAAATGCGAGGGGGTCAGCAACCGCTTCGGCATAAGTCGCTTCATAATCGGGGATATGGGCATTTTTAACAATATCTTCGGCGGGATAATACCATTCGGTGGTGTTAAAATTAACTTCTGATTCGCTCATCAAAAAGAACTCCTCTTTTACTCCAAAATAAGTTAGTTATGTCAAATTACTATCTTGTGTTTGTCGTTATAAAGTGTAAGCCATTTTGATGATTTTGGCAAAAAGATGAGGATAGTTACATAATCACATCTTCAACCCATTCTCTGCCTTGTACTTCATCAAAACTATCAAATATAACTGCATCCAAAATACAAGGTAATATATCCGCCCGTTGGCATAAATCAACTAATAAATGAGACGCAAATTGATAACCATCATAATTTGACAAGGTTTGAGAGTTTATAACACCCTTTTGAAGGTCTAAGTTTTTGTTTAGCCACTTGATAACACGCCCGTCCAATACAAAAACATAACGTGTCAGCCCTAAAGATTGCCAAAAATTGCGTGATTGTTTTGGACCAAATTCGTGAAATCCATCAACATAATTTGACGCCTCTTCCTCTAATGGGCGATGAGTTTGTATTGGTTCTTCAGCACGTTGTAACAATAATTTATCACGCCAGCTATAAATATTTACCCAGTTATTATCGTCTAGTAATTTGAGATTATGTGTAATCGCTTTAGCTATTCTCTTATAACGCCTAATGCCTTTTACTTTAGATAGTATTTCAATCACATAATCATTTAGGTTATTCTCTTTACGGCACACATCCAAAGACAGTGGAAAAGGTGATGTGTTCAAAAATTGGTTAATAGAGCTACCCGGTCCTGAGCGTTGTTGTGTAGTGAGTAGACACATCACCATTGTTTTCCACAGAAGATTATCATCTATTAGGTGTGGGGGTTGTGTGCCATGAACATTTCCAGTTAAACGATATTCTATGAACTTACGCCCTGAGTTTATCCCTTTATCAACCATATTCTTTATAAGGGCAATTTCTTCATCACTAAATACGAATTCTACTTTCATGTCCATGTCCTATCCCTAAAGTAGTTTAATTCAAAAACTGCCTGCTATAATCGCGCCTGCCCGTTCATAATTGATGATAATCACACCGCTTGGGGAAACGGTGCTATACGTCACATTGAATGATGCAGGAATTGTGCCATCTGCAAATAACCGTTTTCCACTGCCCAACGTGACGGGATAAATTTTTAGCCAGTAGGCATCCACCAAATCATGCTTGATGAGTGTTTGTAGCAGATTCGCACTGCCATAAACATGCAAATCATGCCCGTCTGTTTGCTTGAGATGAGCAACTTTTTCCGCAATATCACCACTGAGAAATACAGACGGTTGCCAGTCGCCTGATGTCATCGTATTCGATGCCACATACTTGGTCGCAGAATTAACATTTTGCCAAATATGCCCGTGTTGGGGCCAATAGGGCGCCCAGATATCATACGTTTTTCGTCCCAATAACAAGTCAAACGGCATATTCATCTGCGCCCGAATCGTACTTCCCAGAATTTCATCTGGATAAGACGCAATCCATCCACCATAGGCAAAACCGCCCTCAGTATCTTCTTGTGGACCGCCCGGTGCTTGTATCATACCATCTAGCGAAATATGCAAAACGGCAATTATTTTTCTCATGGCTAATTCTCCTCCAATAGATAAAACATTTGAGTTAAAAATAGCACAGATGTTAAATTTGAGCAAATTGGATTATATGAGAGGTTAGGCAGGCACATCACGCACCTGCCCTACTCATTATCAATTTGGTTTCACCGCCACGACCCACGCTTGCTTGCCAAAGATGGGGAATACAAAGCGCAGGCGCAAATAAGCGCGGATAAGCAACGGATGGCGAGGCATTTTGCTACGGGTGGTATAGGGCAAAAAGCGTGGTAAATTTTCAATAACACGCATATTCGTCAAGATGAGGGCTTCTTCGACAGAACGGTCTGTGAGGGGCAAGTAATGGTCTATAAAATCCCAATATGCGCCATGCAAAAAACGGATATTCGGTTGCATGATGAGCAATTTTCCGCCAACTTTTAGCACACGCCGAATATCTTTGAGGGTATCCATAAAGGCGGCTTTATCGGGCAGATGTTCAAAGAAATTACTCACAAAGACCACATCCACACTATTATCTGCCACACCTTGCATATCGTGGCTATAAGCTATCACAATTTCGACATCTTTATTCGCATAATTGCGGACATCTTCATTCAAATCTACCGCGATTTTGCGCCCTGCCTTGATGTGATTGATAAATTCACACCGTCCCGCCGCCAAATCCAGCACGGTGGCATTTTCTGGGACATAACGTTGCATCCAATCTTGGCATAAAATTTCCCACATTTTTTCGCGCTGGACTTGTGCTTTATCATCAAAGCGCGTGCGATAAATGGCTTCGAGTTGTGCGTTATCTACCGTTTTCATGCGTTGGTTATCCCCCAAAAGTGAATGAGAATATCATCTACTAATCCGCGCCAGTTGCCCCAAGAGTGACCCTCTGCGACTTCGATGGTGGTATATGGATAGGCTTTTACGTCTAAAACGGATGTGAAATCGGGAATATCATCGGCATCCCATTCAGGTGCGCCATTGGTGATGATGAACGATAACGCCAAGCCGTTGCTATCCTCATATAACCCATAGAGGGTTTCGCTCACCCAAAATGCGGGTGATTGAATCGCCACTTTATTGAACACATCAGGATAATTCACGCTGATATAAGCCGATGCCAACCCGCCGAGCGATGTGCCTAAAATCGCGCGGTCAGATGCGTTTTGCGATGTCTTAAACACACGGTCAATATTAAAGACCAATTCTTCTGCTACGAATTGGGCAAAGGCAGGGTTTTCGATGTATTGTTCTTCGCGCAAATTTTGGTTGACGTTATCCACATTACGCGGGTCAATAAAAACGGCAATCACTGGAGAAATCAGATTTTGCGCGATGAGATTATCTAATACAATCACCATACTACCCATCTCATCATGTGCATATTCTTGACCATCTAGCACATAAATGGTGGGGAGTGCGTCTAAATCGGCATAACCAACAGGCAGATACACCGAATAATTCACAGCATAACCAAGCGCCTCGCTTTGTAAGCGGTATGGTCCGCGCACGCGACCTTTAGCAACAGCCTCATCCCGCACGATGAACGGCGATGGAGCATAATCGCCCATGCGGAGTTCACTATTTGCGCCAAATCCGCCCATTTGTTGATAGGGGTTATTGGGGTCTAGTATCCAATTATTGCCATTCAATACAATTTTATAATCGAGGCGGGCTGTGGTGGGAAATTGAGCATACACGACCCATAAATCGGTCTCACCGACTCGCTCACCCATAAAATCAGCAGAAGCAGACCAACCCGTAAAATCACCGCGCCATTCGACACTATTGGCTTCACCCCGATACAAAAAAGCGACATCCCCCCCACGTACAAATGGGATAGACTCGGTTTCGATTAAGTGTTCCCACAAATCAGCGAGCATCACATTCGCTTCTTCTGAGGGTGCAGATGCGATTTCAGCTAAATAAGCCGAAAAGGTTTCGATTGTGGCAAGGCGGTCATCTTGTGCAAAGACAACACCTACCACAACGAATAGAGAACATAACAAGAATAAAATTAAACGCTTCAAGCAATAATTCCTTTGAATATAACTGGGCAAAAAGCAGATGAGAGTAAAATAAGTATCTCATCTGCATTAAGGAATTATTGTGCTGGCTTTTATAAAGTGCGTCAATAGGGGAATCGGATTAACGATTAGCGAAGCGATACCCTACCCCGCGTGATGTGAGGATGTAATCGGGTTGATTGGGGTTAATTTCAATTTTTTGACGCAAGTAATGAATATACAATTTGAGACTGTCTATCGCATCGCCATATTCTTCGCCCCATGCTTGTGTGACCAATTCATTTCGTGTCACCACACGCCCCGCATTACGGACTAACACACCGAGCAGGTTAAATTCTTTGGGTGTCAGATGACGCACTTCATTACGGACATAAACCTCTCGGTTCATAAAATTAATGCGGAAATCACCATTATTAAATACCAACTCATCGCTGATGCTTGGACGCGGAGAACGGCGCAAATGGGCTTTAACCCGCGCCACCAGTTCATCATTATCATAAGGTTTGGTGATATAATCATCCGCGCCAAGTTCAAGCCCACGAACCACATTTTTGCCTTCATCTAATGCGGTGAGGAAGATAATCGGCACATCAGACATCTCCCGCAGGCGTTTGCATACTTCCCACCCATCCATATCGGGCATCATGATATCGAGCAATACAATATCTGGCTGATACCGATACGCCTTGCGTAAACCCTCTTCGGCGCGATAGGCTTTTATGACTTCGTATCCCTTACGTTCTAATAGAATGCCAATGAGCTGAACCGTAGTTTCCTCATCATCTATCACCAAAACTTTTTCTGACATAACTATCCTCTCTCGGCAATGTAGGATAAACAAACATTTTCAAACATTGACGTTACAAATTTTTAACTCATATAAACAATTTATCACGGTTTGAATATTTTGAGCAAGCATTTGCACAAATTTTTTTATGAATATAGGAGAAATATCCCCAATATTATGGGGAATGTTTGACGAGAGTGATTATCAGCTATATAGTCACTATTATGCCAATGATTAGTGAAAGGTCATCATCATGAAATATCGTTACACACCAATTTCGCTATTTATCATCCTATTCATCACATTTTCTGCTGTCCCAATAACTGCACAAAGCACAACCTCATTTACAGGAATACTGAATAATGACAAACCATTTTATGAATATCCCTTCTTAGTCGAAACCGATAACACCACCATCATCGCCGATGTCATGGCAACATCGGGCGACCTCGATACCATCATGTATTTATTAGATGATGCGGGGAATATCCTCTCGCAAAATGATAATCGTGTCAGAGAAGATTTGAATGCTTATATTGAATATCCATCGGCATTCGCAGGAGCGTATACCCTCATCCTTGCCCGATACGATTTGGCAGATGGCGAAACATCGGGCGATTTTTCGCTGACCATCACCCTAGAACCCACTATCCGCGATTTGCCCGCTTATGATATTTCACCAGAAGCACTCACAGATGCGGGTTATCCCACCCAAGACCCCAAACAACCCGCCAATTGGACAATTTTGGTCTACTATGGCGGAGATAATAATCTTGAAGAGTCACTCATCAGTGACCTCGATGAATTTGAAATTGTCGGTGCAGAAGATGATGCCATTCACATTGTCGCCTTTTTAGACCGTTCTGCCGACCATAGCGATGTAGATGGCAATTGGTCTGGTGCTAGGTTATATGAAGTAACAACCACAGGGACAAACAAAGAATCCATTGATAGCACCGAATTAGTCGATTTAGGGGAGGTCAATTCGGCGGATGGTCTCACACTCGCTCAATTTTTGGCGTGGGGGATTCGGCATTATCCCGCCGAACAATACGCTATCGCGTTTGGCAGTCATGGTGCGGGGTGGGCTGGTATCATCGCGGATGACACCAACAAAAGTATGATTTCATTGCCCGAAATTGACCAAGCACTCAAAACGGTGCAACCCGAAATGAATCAGCCGTTTGCGTTGGTGATTAATGATGCCTGCCTCATGAGCAGTGTTGAGTATCATGTGATTCTCTCGCGCTATGCCCTAAAGTCGTATGCATCCCCCGAAATTGTCTTAGACCCCGCCCTCGACATGACCATTTTCACTGTAGATTTAGAAGATGATGAATCGCTCATTGAGGTTGGGACAAAATTAGTAAACCACTATATTGATATTGATGTATTGTTGCGTGAGGGTAGTGAAGGTGTCTATATGACCAATGCTGTCACCACACTAACCGCCATTCCCGACCTCGAAATCGCCATTGATGAATTTGCCAAACTCATCCTAACCAACCCTTTACGTTATAGCCCAATCATTGGCGCGGCACGTAACAATGCGTATACCTATACCGCATTTAGTGATGGAAATACCCTCATTGATTTGGGCAGTTTTATGCGCCAAGTGGTGGCATTATCCGATAACAAGACATTAATAGACAAAGCCCAAGCGGTCATTCGCGCATTAAACCTTGCCGTACCTTATAGCAATGGTGGGGATGAAGTGGATTTGGCACGCATTTTGTACCAAAATATCTATTTTCCCAAAAAGGCAAAAGATTTTAAGAATGTGTATTTTATAGATAGCCCGCTCACCAGTTGGGGCGAGATGCTCCGTACCTATTACAACACGTTCACCCCAAAAGTCTGGGATGAGGCGACCTTATTTCATGCCCCAGTCGAACCCAGTTTAAACATCATGTCCTATTATCCAACCACACCAGCAAGCATCGTGAATCCGCTTATCTTGGAGATGGAGGTGGTTGGGCGCAATTTTGGGCGAGCATTCATGACCGTTGACCGACTACTACCCGATGGGACATACGAGCGCGTCATCAACAATGATATTCAAAGTGTTGCACGCGATGAATTAGGCAATACAATTCGGGTCAATACATGGATAGATGGTGTGGATGGGAGCATCAGTGATTGGAATGTGCGAGGGTTTGAGCTTTCCGATGGCAATCATGAGCGTATCGTTTTAACCACATTTTCAGAAGAAAGCCTATCATTAGAAGGGCGTTATCGTACCAGCGCCGATTCTGAATGGTTTGATGTGAGCCTCATCTTCCCACGATTTTCAGAGACGACAGTGAGCAGTGTCATCTCAAAAAATCCCAATTCTGGCTCGGCGGGGGTAATCACCATCCCCACAGGCGCAGAATTTCAGGTGTATATGACCCTCGTCTCAGAAGATGGTCAAACGCAATCTGTACCCGATGAAAGTATCACTTTCACTTGGAAAGAACCAGAAGGATTAACCCTAAAAGATGTGCCAGCGCCAAGTGGTGATTATCAGGCAGGCTTCATGGTGGAAACATTCAACGGTGAACAAACATGGAAGGCTGTGCCAATCACCGTAAATAATGATGGTTTAGCACCTAATTTGCGCGGTTATACCAATCTTGATGCGGGTTATACCATCACTCTTGATGAGACATGGGGATATACTATCAGTGACAATTTATTCAATTACCGCGACATCCCCGTAGTAGATAGCCCCGAATATTTGCGAATTTATCATGAAAGACGGGGTCGAGATGCTTATTTTGGAGTGAATGCCATCACCCCACAAGGCATATTAGCTAAGTATGGCTATGATTTACTCGCACAAGAGACCATCACAGTAAATGGTGCGGATATTGAAATTTTCACCTATAGCGATTTATTTGATTTAGGGGTGGGCGCATTTTATCCTGTCCCCAGTGGAGATACCATCTTCATCAGTGTGCAGATACAAAACAAGGATTATAATCCCAACCGCCTAATCAACAGGCTCAAACCCATCTTAGAAAGTCTGTATTTGTTTAACTCACGGGATTATTTTGATAATCGCAATAATGTGTGGTATCTCATGGATTTTGGCGACAGGACAAGTGAAACACCCGGTGGGCAATATCGGATACGCACAGATTGGCTTGTTAATCAATATTGGGACAGGATGTGGCTGGTCAGCGTGCCAGATAGCGCCGAAAATCCATATACATCCACCACCTTCCACAAAGTCGCTAAAGTAGATGCAACAGACGCGGTGCGCCTACGCGATGCCATTTTGACAGACGAAGTTCAGCCCAATAGCGCCAGTTTCACCCTCACCGAAACCCGCACCTATTACACCTCATCCATGACATGGCAGGTGGCATTATATACCCTAGAGCGGGATGGAATTGCCATCATGGGACGGGTTTATGCCACTGTGCGCGGGGATGACCAAAATTATGTGATATGGCAAGAAGCACCCGCCGATATTGCGCCCGATTTATTCACCAATACATTTGAAATTATGGTGGATGCGTTTGTCCCCACCCCCCCCTTGCGTGTTTATTCGTTGAATGATTACGGCTTTAAGTTGTACTATCCACAAAGTTTCGATTTTTTTGCTGGCACAATTTTCCCCGATGTCAATTCAACAATATACACGGTCAATCAATCTCAAACATTGGAATATTGGATTGATTTTTATCCGAATATCACCACACTTGAAGATGCCCGATCGGAATGGATAGCCTATAGTGGGTATCCGATTGTTGAAGAGTCTCAAGAGGTGGTCTATAACGGCAAATCGGGGTTGCGTTTGCGCTTCCAATTTGAAGGCGAACAAGGGGCGTATGATGGATATGCCTTCATCACCCTCTCGGCAGATGGAACAAAGGGTGTGGCTTTTAATCCGATGTGGGTAAACACTCCCGCCGACCTAGAACAGTTTGAATGGCTGATGAACAACAATTATTATGGGGTAGCGGTTGAACCACCCGTCATAGATGAAACACAGGTGGCATATCGCCCGAATTGGCGCATCGAAAAATACGATGAAATCGGCTTAGAGATGGGTGTTTTGGGCATGTGGAACACACCAAGCATCTATCAACAGGCTTCGTTCAGAGAACCCTATATCATCATCAATAGCCCAGAGCATTTCCCTGCACCAACCGCCTTTTATTTATATGTCATCCTGTCAGAAGACTATTTTGATGAAATTCCGATGCTCACCAACCCCAATGCCACCGAGATTATGATAGACGGGGTGATGGGCAAGCAACTCATCGTGCCATACGATGATAGCTCATGGTGTGCTTATATCATATTCACCAGCGAAAATGGCGTGACCTATTCAATGGAATTTTTTGGGGATACCCGCGAACAGGTCACAACACTGATGGATGAATTTATCCCAACCATAAAAACCTATGCGGTTGATTTAGAGGCGTTAAAAGTCCTGATGGAATCCACAGAGGGTTATATCCCCACCGCGATAACCGAATGGCGCACCGAAAGATTCGACCCCATCGGCTTAGAATTTGGTGTTCAACCCCCATGGATTGTTGACCCCATATCCGATGTTTTCGATGTCAACACAGCGTATTACCGTTCTTATAGTCCCGACCCAGAACCGACCACATTTTTTATCTATGTGACAGACACCATAGATTATGTCTCTATGGCAGAACTGTGGACACAAGATTACGCCAATGTGAGCATTGCAGGGGTAGATGGTAAACGCTTTGTGATAGATTGGGGTGATGGAACATGGAGCGAGATGGTAACATTCACCAGCGATAACGGATTCACCTATCGGCTCGAATTTTGGGGATATGATGCGGATATGGCACGAACATTACTGGATGAGCTTATCCCACAAATTTCAACTTATCCCATTTCTGAATAACAGAAAGTGCGAGGCACACAGAGAATGTGTCTCGCATCACTTCAGATTGTAGGCTTGTCTATGTGCCTGTATTTCGGGTAACATGAAAGAGGAATAGGAGGCATGTTGACGCATGGTAAAAGCACTCATTACAGGTGGGGCGGGGTTTGTCGGCAGTCATTTGGCAGAATATTTACTCTCACACGGGCATGATGTGGTGGTGATAGATGATTTATCCACAGGACGCATCCGCAACTTAGCCCATATTCAACACCACCCCAAATTGCAAATTGTCATCGAAGATATTCGCAACTCTTTGGTATTAGACCGTTTGGTGAGCGAGTGCGACATCATTTATCATTTGGCGGCGGTGTTGGGCGTACAAAAAATTCTTAAAGAACCCATTCATACGATTGAAGTGAATATCGGTGGCACAGAAGCGGTACTCAAAACCGCACGGCGCTATCACAAAAAAGTGTTAATCGCCTCCACATCCGAAGTCTATGGCAAAGGCACAAAGTTCCCATTTGAAGAAGAAGATGATTCGGTCATCGGCGCGACATCAAAAACCCGTTGGGCATATGCCGCCACCAAAGCGGTTGATGAATTTTTGGCGCTGGCTTATCATCAAGAAACCGATTTGCCCGTGACGATTTTTCGACTATTTAATACAGTCGGCGCACGCCAAACCGGGCAATATGGCATGGTACTCCCCCGATTTGTTGGGTGGGCATTAAAAGGTGAACCCTTGCAGGTATATGGTGAGGGCAATCAAACCCGCTGTTTTGGCAATGTGGGCGATATTGTAGATGCCATCTATAAATTATCACAAGAACCACGCGCCATTGGGGGAGTATTTAACATCGGTAGTACCGAAGAAATTTCGATTAAAGGCTTGGCAGAACGGGTCATTGCCCGCGCTGGTAGCCCCTCAAAAATCCAATTCATCCCGTATGACCAAGCGTATGAAAAGGGATTTGAAGATTTTGTGCGCCGTGTGCCGAGTATTGATAAAATTATGCAAATTATAGAGTGGAAACCCACAACCCCACTCGATACAACTATTGACCAGATTATCGAATATATGCAAAACGAAAGGTAGAGAAGGATATGGCAGAATTTACCCGCAAAGAAATTATTATGCTGATTAACGGCGGAGATAAAATCCGTTTAGCTGGTGTAGATATGAGCAATGAAAATTTGTCTCGGCTCGACTTTGAAGGTGCAAATTTGCGTGGGGCAATCTTTCAAGAGACCAACCTGCAAGAAGGTATTTTGCGTGGCACAAATATGACTGGTGTGAATATGGTCGGGACAAAAGCCGCCTATGCCGATTTTGCCAACGCCACCCTCACAGGCGCTAATATGACGCTCGCCAGTTTACAAGGGGCGCGTCTAACAGGGGCTGTGTTGACCAATGCCAATTTGAATGGTGCAAATCTTCAGGGTGCAAACCTTAAGGGTGCAAAGGTAGATGGTGTAAAATTTGATGCAGGGACAACTTGGCCCGATGGCAAAAAAGGCTCTGCGGGTGTTCCAAGCAGTTACACCGTATAAATGCCATCGTAAGTAGGATTACATTAAAAAACACATGAGTCCCGTAGGGGCTTGCCATGGCAAGCCCCTAGGATATACACCTATATACATCCTGTAATAAGTAATGAAAAATGTTTATTTTTGGTTTGAAAAAACATCGTGTATAATAAACACATAGACGCGACTTTTTCTAGGAGATGTGAAACGTGGAACTTTCGTTAGATATAGTAAGGGAAATTGAAGAAATCGCAAAATTAGAATTG
>CALDGT010000654.1 GCA_937942935.1 uncultured Chloroflexota bacterium
TTGTTAATAATATGATTGTTAGCTATCATTCAGAAAGTGAGATTATCATGAGATTAGTTGTTTCTTTATTCGTTGTTCTGTTTGTTGTGTCGGCTTGCCAAACTACGCCTGCTAAGGTGGTTACATTTGATACTGTATGTACTGCCGAAAATGTTAACCAACGTGTGGCAATCTCTGGTTATGCTTTTTTGCCTAGTACGGTTATTTTATCATCAGGTTCAATGCTCATAGAATTTTATGAAAACGTAAGTGAACAGGGCAAAATGCTAAAAGTTGATTTTAATGTTGGTTCTGGCTCAAACCAATTAGCTGAATTACCAGATAACTATACTGATGGTGATTTGCTCATTCGTACCAATGATAACAAGGAAACCCGTTATGGTGATAAAATCAGTGTAGAAGGTCGTCTTATCCGCAATACAGATTCAAATGACCCAAGTGGCTATAGCTGTATGTTGATGGATGTTGGTAATATACAAAGTGTAAGCAATTAGCGATAATATAGGAAACCCCATGCTCACAGATAAACTAAATCGCCCATTACATGATTTGCGAATTTCTGTCACCGATAGATGTAATTTTCGGTGTACCTATTGTATGCCAGAAGAAATTTTTGGCGATAAATATCGCTTTTTGCCAAAACCGCAAATTATGACATTTGAAGAAATTAACCGTTCCGCGCGGATAATGGCTGGCATGGGAGTGAAGAAATTACGCATTACAGGCGGTGAGCCTTTGTTGCGCCACGATTTACACTTGCTCATCGCCCAACTTGCCCAAATTGATGGCATAGAGGATATTGCCATGACGACCAATGCCTATTTTCTGAAAGATAAAATTGCTGATTTGAAAGCCGCAGGGTTAAAACGTGTCACCATCAGCCTCGATAGCCTCGATAACGAGGCTTTTCGCAAGATGAATGGCGGAAAAGCCGATGTAGCCCAAGTGTTAGAAGGCATATATGTAGCCCAAAAAGCAGGGTTAACCCCACTCAAGATAAATGCTGTCGTGCAAAAGGGTGTGAATGACCACACGATTATTCAAATGGCGCAGTTTTGCAAGGATAATGGGATAATTTTACGCTTCATTGAATATATGGATGTTGGCACACGCAATGGCTGGCGCTTAGACCATGTTGTCACCGCCAAAGAAATTATCGAAAAGATTGATGCGGTTTTTCCGATTGAGCCAATAGACCCCAATTATTATGGTGAAGTGGCAGAACGGTATCGGTATAAGGATGGTGGCGGTGAGGTGGGCGTAATCGCTTCTGTGACACAACCATTTTGTGGGACATGCACCCGCATGAGGCTTTCGCCAGAAGGTCAATTATATACTTGCTTATTTGCGACCAAAGGGGTTAGCCTGCGTGACCCTATGCGTGCAGGGGCTACTGATGATGAATTACGTCAATTGCTTCAGGATATTTGGATAAACCGTGATGACCGTTATTCCGAAATTCGTGGGGCGCAAACTCTGATAGGTATAGAGGATATTGCCGTTAATAATGAAGAGAAACGCATTGAAATGTATTATATTGGGGGATAAATGATGAGGGCGCAACATGTCGCGCCCTCATCATACGATTCTATGGTTATTTGTCTTCTGGTTCACTATCTTTATCGGGTGGCGTTTGAGGCATATCATCTTCAAGCAATGAAACAATGGGTGCATTACGATCATCTTGGATGATGTTTGCGACAATCGGCTCTTCTGGGTTGGTGTCTGTGACCACACTGGCAACGATTGGTTCTTCTACAACGGGTGCAGGTTTTTCGACAACTACTACAGATGCAACACTTGTTTTGCGAATGGCACGCGCCTCTGGGTATAAATTCAAAAAGCGCACGCCTAATGTGAATGCCATCCAACTATAGGCGACAATCCCAATTGCTACACCCCATTCGACAAGGGCAGGGGCATATGTGTTGATGGGGAATACCTCACGGACACCGGGTGACCAATCCATCGGGATGACGAACCCCGATAAGGTGACATTCCACCGATTGATAACCAACCCTGTGATAATCATAAAAGCGCCGAGCATCAATAAATTACGATTACGACGCATTCGCCCCCAAAGCATGATTACAGCAGGCACAAGCGCCCCAAATAGC
>CALDGT010000655.1 GCA_937942935.1 uncultured Chloroflexota bacterium
TTATTATCACCAGTCGCTATCCGTTGGCACTCCCCAACAAATTGCGTGCTTATGCAACCGCGATTCGATTAGATGATGGCTTGCCTATTCAAGATGCCATCACCTTTTTGCGCGACATAGATAAAGACCATATTTTGCCCAGTGATGATGCTCAATTGGGACAATGGGCGCAAAAAGTCGGCGGATTCCCACGCGGGTTAGAAGCCTTAGTCGGGTATTTGTATGGCGGGGCAAACCGCCGTATCAGCGATTTGCTCCAAGACGAAACCCTGTTTAGAGGCGAAGTGTTGAGCAATGTGGTTCATCAAGCCCACGATGCGCTTCCCAGTACCTTTCGGCAAGTGTTGGCGGGTGTGGCGGTGATTGGTCAAGCGACCACCCGCCTCGAATTAGATTATTTGCTCACCCCCTATATAGATTCATCTCAATTGCGCGATATTTTAGAGCGCCTGACCGATGCGCGATTCATCATTTATAACCGCCAAACGCGCACTTATAGTCTGCACCCCATTGACCAGCAATCTGCCCTCACCAGTTTGTTGAATCATTCTGCTGTAGAGGATGATTCTTTTACCAGTGACGCATTACATCAACGCATGGCAGATTATTATCTGGCACGACGCAAACCCAAAGCGACATGGAAATCGTTGGACGATGTGCAACCGCAATTACGCGAATTTGAGCATCGGTTGGCGACACATGATTATGATACCGCCGCAACATTGTTATTAGACATAGATATGGATTATTTACAGGTGTGGGGGCATGTGCAATTGGTCATAGATTTGCACCTTCGCCTTGAAGATAAAATAGAATCCCCACAATTGATAGCGCGGAGTGCGCGGAGTTTGGGTTATTGCTATTGGATGCTCCGCCGTGTTGAACTCGCCATTCATCATTATGAACGGGGGTTGGCAATATCGCACGATTTGGGAGATACCAAACAAGAAAATAATCTGTTGATGGGGTTGGGCGGGGCATATCATAACATCGGGCAAGAAACGCTGGCGCTCGATTATTATCAGCAGAGCCTCAAATTAGCACAATTGCGCGGGGATACCATCACCGAAAGCACCACCACCAGTAATATTGGGTTGGTCTACCGCGAGATGTATGCGATGGATGAGGCGCTTGCCCATCATCACCGCGCCATCAAAATTGCAGAGGATACCAACGATATTCCGGGTCTCTCGATATATCAGGTCAATTTAGGCTTGGATAATTTGTATCTTGGGCGATACGATGAGGCTATTCATGCTTTTAATGATGCGATTTATAACGCACAACAATCGAATGCGATTCGCCAATTGCAATCGGGTTTGGGTTATAGCGCATTGTGTTATTGGTTTAAGGGAGAATTATCAACCGCGCTCGATTTTGCCCGACGTGCGCGACTCTTGGATGTGGCATATAACAATCATCGGATTGCAACGATTCACGCGATGGTCGCTTTTTGTGCGGGAGAAGAAACAGAGGCGCGTGAGACCTTTG
>CALDGT010000656.1 GCA_937942935.1 uncultured Chloroflexota bacterium
AATCGCTTGGGTTATATCGTCTTTGCGGGCGATGCAGTAGATAAAAAATTACCCATCGGGACATTTGTCCAGCGCGAATCTTCTAGCGGAAATGAACAATTCCGTTATGAAAACACAGCCGCCTTTGACCTGAGTAATTCTGCCAGCACATTCATTAGCCTATTTGCCGATAACAACGGGCAATTCAGAGAAGCGGCTATTTTTCATCGGACAGGCGATAATCCGCAAGAAATTACCACCCTATTCGCCGATGAAGGTTGTCAATTCCGCAATTCTAAAGTAACTTTTGCGGGCGATAATCGCTTGGCTGTTCTGATGGGGCAAGAATGTCGCAACAACAGCACATGGAAATTTTATTCTGTGGATATTAATGGCAAGAGTGCATCACTCGCGTTATCTGGGACAGCAGGCGGTCAATTCTTTAGTGATTCGGCACAAGGGGTTCTTATTGCATCACCTAATGGTGAAAATATTGTTTTCACCGTTCAAGATGGTGTGTCTATTGAATCTACCCGTTTGTATTTGGTCAAGATGAATGATATTCAAGAAAATAACCCGCGCATCGAAAATGCGATTATGCCACGCCAACCCATTAACCGACTATATGATTATTCAGTCGCCAGTTCACCCATTTTATCTTATGATGGCAGATGGTTAGCCGTTGTGAGCAAAAGCCCGAACAATGATTATGCAGTGAATCTGTTAGACCTCAACTCGCCAGATAACTCACCTATTGTCATCGGCGCGGGGAATCGTGGTGATGTCATCAGTGCCATGCGGTTTTCTGTAAATAACCAGCGTCTGTTTTATATCACAGGTGGGCATAGCACCAACAATAATTCACTATTTTATGTGGATATTGCCTCTGGAACAGAAACACGGGTCATTCGCGGGCGCTATACAGGTGATATTCTCCTCTCCCCAGATGGCAATTCTGCCGCCTTAATGGAATGGGAACTCACCGAAGCAACCCGCCAACCGAATATCTTGCATGTTAGCCTTGTGAATATTAGCAGTGGACAATCATCACGGCTGTTTAGCGGTGGCACATTAGCTGATGGTCTGGTAACAGGCAGTCGGTTTGCACATCTGCTGTGGTGGCGTTAGCGAGTATAGAAAGGATATATGTCATGACTACACGCACTTATTTATTCATCGGACTCTGTGTTGCAGGATTCATCTTCTTGCTTGGCATGGTCTTTGGCACAGACATTGCGGCATGGGCGAGCCAGCAAAAAGTTGAAGCGGCGATACGCGGTCAAGGTATCTTTGAATATTTGGTATTTGAACCAATTCGATTCACATTTGATGTGAATACGCGCATTATTGGCTCAATTATCGTCATTTTTGCGTGGCCCCTCGTGATTGTGATGTTCATTCTGATGTTGCTTGGATTGGTTATCATGTCGGGGATAGATACCAATAATCGCTTAGGCATCATCAACTCGGTGATATTACCGTGGTTGTGGTGGCGATAAAAAATGGTAATATCTGAAATATAATTAAAAAGGTTCGTATGGACGAAATTAATCTCGTCCATACGATTACACATGCTCCTATTTCATGGTTGCCAAAATCTGATGGAAATGGATTGCCGTTGCAATTCCCTTATGGAACATCTCTAAAATCATATATTCATTGGTGCTATGCGCCCCACATCCCTTATACCCAAAGGGCATCAGGACAATCGGCGCATCTAGCACATTTTGGAAAGCGGCAATCACTGGAATACTCCCGCCATCCCGATTGAGCAACGGCTTCACACCCCACCCTTTTTCATAGGCACTGATGAGGGCTTGAATTGGTGGTGTGGTTGGGTCTATCACCACCCCCGGCGCCCCCCCTTCGACAAACCGAATTTCCCCTTCGACTGTGGGTGGCACAAGGCTTAGGATATAATCGCGCACAGCACGCCCAATTTTATCGGGGTCTTGGTCTGGAACAAGCCGACAACTAATCTTTGCCCATGCTTTCATCGGCAGAACCGTCTTAAATCCCTCCCCCCAAAATCCACCTGCAATACCATTGATTTCGAGTGTGGGACGCGCTCCAATTCGCTCATGCAAAGCAAATTCAGGCTCTCCCCATTGCATCGGCGCATTGGCAACCGCTTTCCATTCGCGTTCTATCCACTCAGCAACAGGCGACCATAATGCCTTTTCTTCTGCGCTAATCGGGCGTACATCATCATAAAAATGAGGAACAGTCACTTTGCCATCTGAAGTGTGTAATTGCGATAAAATCTCGGTCATGGCTTGAATGGGATTATGCACTGTCCCGCCATAATGCCCACTATGCAAATCGCGCTGTGGGGATGTGATGATGAAATCCATCGTGATAATACCACGCAACCCATAGACCAATGTCGGTTGATATTGGTCTGGCATACTACCATCCGATAAAATGCAAACATCCGCCCGCAACTTGTCGGGGTTATTGCGGACAAATTCAAAAATATGAGATGAATCGGTTTCTTCTTCACCTTCAAACAATAATTTGATATTCACAGGACATTGATGTGTGGCGAGCATCGCTTCGATGGCGCTCAGGTGCGCCACCACATGGGCTTTGCTATCTACTGCACCACGCGCATACACTTTGCCGTCTTTGACAGTAGGAATAAATGGGTCGGTATTCCAACCATCCTCGATGGTGGCGGGTTGGACATCGTAATGACAATATAACAAAATGGTCGGGGCATTTGCGCCAGCACCAAGCCATTCGGCAAAGATGAGGGGTTGAGACCCTGCCCTCCGATGAATTTCGGGATGCAAGCCAATGCGATTCATGTGCGAAACTAACCACTGGGCGGCGCGTTCTACATCGTTGGCATGTTCAGACAAGGTGCTAACACTGGGAATAGAGAGCAATTCAAATAAATTTTTTTCAAATTGAATTGCTTGTTGCTGTGCAAATTCATGAGGAGTAGTCATTCAAAATCCTTTTATATGGGATAACTGGCTATCCATGCCATTTCTAAATTAAATTCGCCAAATTGTTTTTCGGTGATAATAAGTCCGCAATTACTCACATAACTGAGGTTCATCGGTGGCGCACCTGCCAAGATTGTACCAAAAATCATGGGTTGGAAACGGGAAAATGGCAGGTATACAGTTTCCCAAACGCTTGGCTCGGTATCAAAACGGGTCTGATAACGAATCCGCATATTATTGGCACAGCGAATCACAAAACCATACGTTTTACCATCACCATATACATGCAAGGCAATTCCACTCGCATTTGATAAATCAAAACGCACATTCGGCGACATCACAGAGGCGAACCCGCCATTGTTTTCGAGCGATACTAAGCCAAAAAAACGGGCGGAATTGCGACCAGTCGCCTCAATTCGGCTATAGGACATGCCACCCATCACCATATCATCTATTGGCGACCAACGAATTTCTTCTGAATTACGAAAATCAAAGAGCATCATGCTAGATACTCCAATGTGTTTATATCAACCTTCTTTTATTATAAATCAGCGAAGCGTAAGTGACAAAAATTTTACAAACAAATTGCACAATCTCGACTATACTAGGGTGGAAAGGTGGCTTAGATATGGCAAAATTCAACCAACTGACAGGCACAAAGCTCGGACAATATGAACTCAAGCATTTACTTGGAAAAGGAGGCATGGGGGCAGTATATCAAGCCTACCAACCAAGTTTGGGGCGTGATGTTGCTATCAAAGTTTTAACAAGCGATTTTTTAGAAGATGAATCATTCATTCAACGATTCACCCAAGAAGCAAAAATTTCGGCATCATTAGAGCATCCTAACATCATCACTGTGCATGATTATGGTGTCGAGAATGGCATGAGTTATGTCGTCATGCGCTTGCTCACAGGTGGCACACTTGAAGATAAAATCACCCAAAAGGGGAAGTTTTCGCCAAAAGAAGCCTTGCGTTTGCTCACGCCATTAGCAGATGCTTTAGAGTATGCCCACCAAAAAGGGGTATTGCACCGCGATATTAAACCATCGAATATCATGTTTGATGAGCAAAATCGCCCCTATCTGGTAGATTTTGGATTGGCAAAGTTGGCAAATCAAAATTTATCGCTCACCGCCTCTGGTTTTATGATTGGCACACCTAATTATATGTCACCAGAGCAATGGAAAGGCGAAACACTCTCACCCGCCTCTGACCAATATGCCTTTGCCACGATGACCTACGAAATATTGACGGGAAAAATGCCATTCGATGCCGATTCAACCTATGCGCTCATGCACAAACATCTGCACGAAACGCCATCAGATACCACCCCAAATGTACGCCTCTCTAAATCTATTTATACTGTCATCTTGCGTGGGATGGCAAAAAATCCAGATGAACGCTATCCATCTATCAAAGCCTTCATGAAGGCACTCATCAGCGCGGTCGAAAGTGGTGGAGCTATTAACGAGGGGCAATTCGCGCCATCCCTTAAACAAGCGACTATATCACAACCGACAGTTCCATTTATCATCCCACAGAAAAAATTCTTAAATCGGTTATGGCTGAGGCTTGGGATAGTGATTTTTGGGGTAACTATTATCGGGGTGATTATTTGGGTAATCGGGCAGACAAGTACAATTGTAGACCAGAATGAACTATTGCCGACACGGGTTATCCTAGACAACAACACGCCTACCCCACTA
>CALDGT010000657.1 GCA_937942935.1 uncultured Chloroflexota bacterium
CCTTGCCGATTAAAATAGGGTTCATGCGTTTTTAAGACACGCGGTTGGCTATATTGATGATGATGAGGCAAATTGTGGTGCAAATCTGGGACATAAACCTCTAGGTCTTTTAGGGTCTTGAGGATGTCGGCGGGATACAACAAATAGGCGACAATCGTCCGCATCCATGTGTTGCCAGACCGTGGATACGACACCAAAAATACATCATCGGGGTGTAATCGTTTGGCATAATTGGGGCTAATCACCACATCACCTGTAGCGAGTGCTGTGCCGATGCCTGTCCCCTCAAATTCATCTAATAAGTGGGGGTCTAACCGATTCGCAATCGCCTTGAGCAATTGCATTGTTTGGATGTGCGAAATGTGTTGCTCACCTTGTACCGCCTCTAATTTTTGCACAAGCGGGTTGATGGCATGATTTAGCCGTACCGTCAAAAAGTTGTGTAATTTTTGTCGTGTGGTGTTGATGATACCCATATTATTTTATCCTATGCTTCAAGCGTATATGACCATGCCGAATGTGCCGTGACGATGCCCACAATCGCAGGTGGCGGGGCTTTGATGTCGAATGGCACATTTTGGACTGTAAATTCATGCACCCGTTGTAAATAATCCAGCAGGTTTAAATATCGGTCGCGCAACAAAAGCGTAATATAATATTGCCCTTGCTCCAAGTATAGCGTTTCGATAGTCGCCGATACCAGCAGTGTTTGTTCTGGGGTGATGCTGTACCATTGTTGATAATGACTGCTCCGAATGGTGGTCACGGCGATATTATCGCCTGTCTCTATGCGGAGAATCACATCAATATCGTTAATGGGGCGGGTGGTTTGAATCGCCACCCGAAAGCGCAACGGCTCGCCCAAGCGAATGGCATCGGTTGGCTTGCCCACTTCATCTAACACATCCACCCGCGCCAAGCGGGGCATATCCGACTGGACATCGGCGGGGCGGGGCAACAAATACAAATTGCCATCTGCCAAATTGCGCCCAGACAAGGGCTTTAGATATTCCTCAATCACATCATCGGGTGTGCCATCTGCCAAAATGCGACCCTTGCTCAAATAAATGGCGCGGGTACACAATTGCTGAACACTCCGCATCGCATGACTGACAAAAATCACCGTCCGCCCTTCATTGGCGAGGGTGTTCATTTTGCCCATTGATTTGCGCCGAAATTCATCATCGCCCACCGCCAACACTTCATCCACAATCAAAATTTCGGGGTTCAAATGTGCCGCCACCGCAAACCCCAAGCGCAAGCGCATCCCACTCGAATAATGCTTAACAGGCGTATCTATAAACGCCTCTACCCCAGAGAACGCCACCATTTCATCGAACAGGTTCAAAATTTGGCGGTGTTTGAGTCCTAAAATTGCCCCATTCAAAAAAATATTCTCGCGCCCAGTGAGTTCATCATGAAAGCCTGTCCCGACCTCAAGTAATGCCCCCACACGCCCATTCAAGACGACTTTGCCCGCCGTCGGCGCGACAATCCGCGACAAAATTTTGAGCAAGGTCGATTTTCCCGCGCCATTTTCGCCGATAATCCCCAAAATTTCGCCTTGCTTGAGCGCAAATGATACCCCATTGAGCGCCCAAAAATGGGTATCTTCTGCGCTTTTGGCGAATGGCTTGCGGAGCGCACGGGCAAGGTCGCCCAAATTTTGCACCCGACCAGTCGCCCCGCGCTGATATTGTTTGCTGAGGTTGGTCACTTCAATGGCATATTCGCTCATAACACATCCATCATGGTTGTCTCGACGCGCTTAAAATAAAATGCGCCTATCAAAAATAATCCGAGCGCCACCACACAAGAGGCGAACATCGTTGGCGGGGGAGGGGTTAAGCCCAAAAACGCCCAACGGAAACCCTCTATCACCAATGCCATCGGAGTGAGGATATTCAGCCACCCGCCCGAACAGGCGAATTGTTGGCTGCTCTATAAAATGGGGGTCGCCCAAAATAAACGGGTGACGGACCCACTCAAAATGCGCCCCGCACCGCGGCACTTGGCATCAA
>CALDGT010000658.1 GCA_937942935.1 uncultured Chloroflexota bacterium
TTGAACCCTATAATCCACCCAAGACACTCATTGTCATCGGTGGGGGGCATGTTGGGATGTCTATCGCTGGTTTGGCACAATGGATGGGGTACAAAGTCATCCTCAGTGATGACCGCCCAGACTATTGTAACCCATCTGTGGTAGCAAATTTGGCGGGATATGTTGTTTGTATGCCCCAAGAATTGCCACAATATGTTACAATAGATGCACAAACCTATATTGTGGCTGTCACACGGGGATTACCAATAGATTTAGCACTCTTACCCGTCCTACTCACCACCGCCACACCGTATATTGGTGTCATTGGTAGTCGTAGGCGTTGGGCATTAACACTCAAAGCCCTAAATGAGGTATATTCCCTATCTGATGATGATATAAAGCGATTACATGCGCCGATTGGCTTAGAAATTGGGGCAGAAACCCCAAAAGAAATCGGCATCAGCATTTTAGCAGAAATCATCATGCACCAACGTGGTGGGACAGGTGCGCCCATGCGTGATATGCCATCTTAAAATATTTCGGACAGTATTGGATAGTTAGTGAGTTTATTGTGAAAATATTATGCGTGAGTGATATGGTACCGCCACAAATGGAAAGCGCGGCAAACTTGCGGAGGCGCTATAATGATATAGAACTCATTATCAGTTGTGGTGATTTGCCTTCGGCATATTTAGAATTTCTGACCTCGGTGCTACCCGCACCAATGATGTATGTACGCGGAAATCATGATGAGCATTACACAGAAAAACCACCCGGCGGAGATGATTTACATAAACGAGTCGTCACCTATAATGGGTTGACCTTTGCAGGTTTAGAAGGGTCTATCCGTTATAACAGAGGCGATATTCAATACACAGATGCAGAAATGATGCTCATGGTGTTGCAAATGGGACCGCAATTACGCCTGCGGCGGATGAAATATGGTCATGGGGTAGATATTTTTGTAGCGCACTCCCCTGCCAAAGGGATTCATGATGCCCCCGACTTGCCTCATAATGGGTTTACCTCTTTTTTGCGCTTTATGGATTGGTATCGCCCTCGTTATATGCTTCATGGACATGTTCATACCTATGACCGTCGCAATACCACCCGCACACAATATAACGAGACGTGTATCATGAATATCAATCCTGTTACTGTCTTAGAGGTAGAGCCACTCACCAAATAAATTTTATCTGATAATCATTTATTTTTATTCAATATAAGGGATTTTATCTGATATGTGGCAAGCCTATCATCAAGTAACAGCATTAGACCAAGCCCTCAATTTACTCTATGAGCATCAACAAAACGCTCGTATCATCGCAGGCGGGACAGATTTACTGTTGGAATTGGAACGGGGTCAACGGCATACAGATGTCATCATAGACATCACACGATTAGCCAATTTATCTGATATTACACTCGAAAGCGATGTCATCACATTAGGCGCGTTGGTCACGCATAATCAAGTGGTAGCAAACCCCAATATTATCGCTCATGCCCTACCCCTCGCACAAGCCAGTTGGGAGGTTGGAGCGCCTCAAATTCGCAATCGTGGGACAGTAGCGGGCAACCTCATCACCGCATCCCCCGCCAATGATACCATCACCCCACTGATGGCACTTGGTGCATCGGTCACACTCGCCAGCACATCTGGCACACGAAAAGTTGCCCTATCCGATTTTTATCTCGGTTATCGCAAAACGGTCATGCGTCCAGATGAAATTCTCACACACATCCATATTCCGACCATGCCAAAAACAGCACGCGGAGTATTCCTCAAATTAGGCTTACGCAAAGCCCAAGCCATTTCTGTGGTGAATGTGGCGGTCATTCTCAATTTTTCGCCAGATGAAACCATCACTGAAGCCGTTATTACATTAGGATGTGTCGCGCCAACCATCATCAGTTTGCCCCAAATCACCAGCCAAATGATTGGCACAAAATTGACAGAAGACAATATACGCCTCATTGCACTCGCCTGCGCCGATATTCCCAAGCCGATAGATGATGTCCGCGCCCCTGCGGAATATCGAAAAGAAATGATTGGGGTGATGGTGGCGCGTGCTTTAGGAGCGATTGCAACCAACACACATAACCAAAATTATCCACAAAATCCAGCATTATTGGGTACGATAACGCATTCATCATTAACAACACCAGCCCTCATCTCTGATGACTCGCCAATTATTGAGACCACCATTAATGGGCAACCTTACACCTTTGCCAGTGGACATCATAAGACCTTATTGCGCCTACTGCGCGAAGATGCGAGTTTAATTGGCACAAAAGAGGGATGTGCAGAAGGCGAATGTGGCGCATGTACGGTCTTTTTAGATGGCTCTGCGGTCATGTCGTGTATAGTTCCCGCGCCACGCGCACATGGGGCAACCATCACCACTATTGAAGGATTGGGGAATAATGACCAATTGCATCCAATTCAATCAGCATTTATTGAGCAAGGTGCGGTACAATGTGGATACTGTACACCGGGATTTATCATGTCTGGGGCAAAATTATTGGATGAACATCCTAACCCTACTCATGACCAAGTTTTACAAAGCATTAGCGGAAATCTGTGCCGTTGTACAGGTTACTATTCCATTATTAAAGCCATTTTATCGGCAAACCATAACAAAAAGGAGCAACCATCATGAGTTTTGAAGATGAATACGCATCGAAGCCCAAAAAGAAGAATGCCCTCAATGCCTTTTTACCCCTCATCGGCTTATTTTTGATTGCGGCAGGGGCGGCTGTTGGATATGTCTTATCGAAACCAGCCACCGAATGGTTACAAAACACCGTATTACCCAATAATTATGATGATATTGCCAACAATTTTGAGACTGTTCAGCTCATTGTTGGGATTGTAATTGCAGTCATCCTCTTGTTATTCACCGCGATGATTTATGCGGCTTTTGCGCCAAAACCCACCAAATTGGTCTCTGAACGCGAATTGAAAAAAGAAAAAGAAGACAAATTAGCAGAAGAACTTGCTCGTAAGAAACGTAAACAAGAAGTGAATCGCAAAATGGCAGAAGAAACAAAACGCAAAATGGGGAATATAAAATAATTTATGGCGAAAGACCAATCTTTCATCATCGGCAAAACAATTAAGCGAATTGATGCACAAGGCAAAGTGACAGGTGTAACTCCCTACCCGGGTGATATTGACCGTGAGGGACAACTTTGGATGAAAATTTTGTGGAGTGCGCGTTCACACGCTCGTATCGTATCAATAGATACCAGTAAAGCACGCGCACTAGCAGGCGTTATCGCCATTTTTACCGCCGAGGACATCCCTAATAATACGTATGGGCTTATTTTCAAAGACCAGCCTGTCTTATGCGGGTTGGGGAGCAATAACCCACATGCCGAAATTGTGCGGTGTTATATGGATAATGTGGCGGCGGTGATTGCAGAAACAGAAGACATCGCCACACAAGCGGTCAAACTCATTGAGGTTGACTATGAAGATTTGCCCGCCGTTTATGATATGGAACAGGCGATGAAAGATGATGCACCACAACTCCATGCCGATAACCCCAACAATATTTTGTGTTATTATCCTATTCGCAAAGGCGATATTGAATCGGGTTTTGCCGATGCTGATGTGAGTATTGAGGGAATGTACGAAACAGGTTATCAAGAACACGCCTATTTGCAACCCGAAGCAGGCATATCTTATATAGATGATGAAGGACGAATCACGGTTGTCGTGGCAGGTCAATGGGTGCATGAAGATTTATGGCAAATCACCCATGCACTCAACTTGCCAGAAGACCGTGTGCGCGTGATATACCCTGCTATTGGCGGGGCGTTTGGTGGACGCGAAGATAGTTCTGTCCAAATTTTATTGGCACTCGCCACATGGAAGCTCGGACGACCTATCAAAACCATTTGGAGCAGAGAAGAATCTATCCAATATCATCACAAACGCCATCCGATTCGGATGTGGGCAAAATGGGGTGCAAAGCGAAATGGTAAAATCACCGCCATCCAAGCCCGTGTCATTGGGGATGTCGGCGCATATGCCTATACATCGAATAAAGTTTTGGCAAATGCAGGATTAGCCATCACAGGACCCTACGAAGCCCCACATGTGAGCGTAGATACTTATGCCATTTATACCAACAATATCCCCACAGGCGCATTTCGGGGATTTGGCGCACCCCAAGCGGCTTTTTGTGCCGAAGGCATGATGAACCGATTGGCAGACACATTAGGCATAGACCCTGTCTCACTCCGTTTGATGAATAGCATCCAAGAAGGGAGTGTTTTATCGGTTAGTACTGTTGTGCCAGAAGGCGTAACCATGCCCAAAGTGATAGAAGCCTGTGCCAAAGAAAGTTTTTGGACACAAAATGGCACAGGTTGGATAAAATCGCATCGCACACCTGCCCCATCATCGCATTTACGGCGCGGGATTGGCATTGCCTGTAGCTTTAAGAATGTCGGCTATGCGTTTGGATTCCCTGAACATAGTTGGGCGCAAATTGAGTTATATGGCACAACATCCATCGAAAAAGTGATTGTCAAAGCCGCAGGCGCGGATGTTGGGCAAGGCGCTCATACTGCCGTTTTACAAATGACCGCCGAGGCTGTTGGTGTGCCTGTTGAATTGGTTGAAATTCGCACCCACGACACCGCAGGCTTTCAATCATCGGGCAGTGCATCGGCTTCTCGGCTTGTCTTTATGGCAGGAAATGCCATTCGTGGTGCATCTCAAATTGCGCTCGAAAAATGGCATCACGAAGAACGTCCTGCCATTGGCGAATTTATGTATCGTCCACCAGCAACAACTATGTATGAACCCCAAACAGGCAAAAGCACTCCCAATTATGCTTATGGATATGTCGCTCAAGCCGTTGAAATTCAGGTAGACATCCAAACAGGTCAAATAGAGATTTTAGATGTGGTTTCATCGCACGATGTCGGCAAGATTATCAACCCACAAGGGATACTTGGTCAAATCGAAGGGGCAATTGTCCAAGCACAAGGATATGCTGTGATGGAGCATCTCATCTCAGTAAATGGCAAACTCAAAAATCCCTATCTTTCGACCTACCTCATCCCAACAGCCCTCGATATTCCACATCGAGTCAAGCCTGTTATCTTAGAGCATCCCGACCCCATTGGTCCTTGGGGGGCGCGGGGGGTGGCAGAAATGCCATTTTTGACGATTGCCCCTGCCCTAGCCGCCGCACTTTATGATGCGACAGGGGTTTGGATAGATAAAATTCCGTTCACACCAGATAATGTGGTAAAAGCATTACGAGCGCATGGGATAGGTGGCATATAACCATGCAACTACATCAGGCATTCAACATCTCGCGCGGGGATGTGGTGGCATTCATTGGTGCTGGTGGCAAAACAGCCACCTTGTTGCGTTTGGGCGATGAACTACGCTCGCTCGGTTGGCGAGTTTTGGCGACCACAACCACCACCCTTTCTGCCGATAAATTGGCGCTCATGCCTCGTGCTATGTCTACCTATGCGGGCGAACATGCCATCTCGACAGCCCTCTCAGAAAATGGCTTTGTATTTTTATACGATGCCATCAAACAAGGGGAAGCCTTTGGCGCAAAACCCAGTTGGATTGTGCGCCTCATGGATGCAGTAGATAGCGATGTAATGCTCATAGAAGCCGATGGCGCAAATGGATTGCCACTCAAAGCCCCATATGACCATGAACCCATTTTTCCGCCAGAAACATCGCTTGTTGTGCCAACAGTATCATTATCGGCATTAGGACAACCTTTAGATGAAGAGCATGTATATAATGCTAGTGCGATTACCGAGCGTTATGGATTTCCT
>CALDGT010000659.1 GCA_937942935.1 uncultured Chloroflexota bacterium
CGCTTTATCCCAAGAAGGTGTCCCCGGTGTGATACCATTGCGATGGTCAACCCACACCGTATGACCTACTTTTATCAGACTATCTGAAATGTGGTCAATTTGGGCATCATCTTTGGTGCTGTGGCTGATAAAAATAGTTTTGGTGGTCATGATAAACCCCTTCTCGCTGAAGATGTCACCCTTTTATAGTAACCGATTTCCATCAAAATGCCGATAGAATTTGTGTTCTTGACAATTTTATTAGAACAAGTATACAATATTTTTGTATACAGGAGAGATATGCACATGAGAAACGTTATTTTGCTGATGCACGTATCATTAGATGGATTTATCGCACCGCCAGACGGTTCTTTGGACTGGGTGGTGATGGATGAGGGACTCACAAATGATGTGGATGCCCTCATTTCCACAGTGGATACCGCCATTTATGGGCGTTATACTTATGAGGGGATGCGCGATTATTGGACGACAGTCCCTAGCAATCCCGATGCCACCCCACATGAGCGCCATCATGCCGCATGGGTGGAGCAGGCGACTAAATTGGTTTTTTCGACCACGCTAGAAAGTGCCGATTGGAACAATTCGAGGCTTATCAAAGATAATATCACAGAAGAAATCGCCAAGCTCAAAGCGCAATCGGGCAAGGATATGATGATATTTGGCAGTCCTCGCCTGACGCACACCTTTATGGCGCTAGATTTGATAGATGAATATCGGCTGATGATAAATCCGATTTTATTGAGTGCTGGCACATCTTTATATCAAGCAGGGTATCCTAAAACACGCCTCAAACGGACATTTTCTAAGCCCTATGATTGCGGTGTCGTGGGTGTGCATTATGTGGTGAATCGGGAATAATTTATTTTTGGGGATACGATGCAAAATCGGGATTTTATTTTTGAATTTGATGAGCGACCATCCGATTCGCCGTATGTGGATGTGGTATGGCACACGCATTCTGAAGGGATTGGCGGGGAATTTATTTCGATTGCCGAAAGTCGGTGGGGGATGGTCATCACCCGTGAGCAGAATGGTATTGCTGTCACCATCATGGGCGCAGAAACCCAAGCGAGCATCGCATCCATCCCAGAAAATGCCGATTTTGTTGGTGTGGTTTTTAAGCATGGTGTGTTTATGCCACACCTCACTCCGTTACAATTGGCAGATACCGCCATTAATCTGCCACAAGCCACAGGTAATTCTTTTTGGCTGAATAGCGCAACTTGGCAAATCCCTACCTATGATAATGTGGATGTGTTTGTGAATCGGTTGGTGCGCGAAGGTATTTTATGTCATGACCCGCTTGTGCAGGCGGTTTTGGATGGCGATATTCCTAAATTATCGGCGCGGTCTGTCCAACGCCGATTTTTACGCGCCACCGGTATTTCGTATGGCACGCTGTATCAGATAGAACGCGCTCGACAAGCCAGTGCTTGTCTCAATGAAGGCATGTCTATTTTGGATACTGTCGAAAAATTAGGCTACGCCGACCAACCCCATCTCACACGCTCCCTCAAACGCTTTATGGGACAAACCCCCGCACAACTCTCGCGCTTGCTCATCCCAGAATAAATGTCGTTTTTATTCAAGACAATCATCTGCAATTGCGATATGCTAAAGACATAACTTATTCAATGTGGAGGGATACAAACACATGCGTAAAATTGTCGTGACTCAATTTATGTCGTTGGATGGTGTGATTGAAAATCCGGGCTGGTCTATGCCATATTGGGGAGATGACATATCGGCATTCAAGGGGGAAGAATCGAATGCGGCAGAAATGCTCCTGTTGGGGCGCGTCACTTATGACGGATTTGCCCAAGCGTGGCCCCAAAGCCAAGATGAAGGCGCACCGAAAATGAACAGTATGCCCAAATATGTAATTTCTAACACCCTAAAGGAAGCCACATGGAACAATACCACCATCATTCACACATTAGATGATGTGGCAAAACTCAAACAAGGTAGTGGTGGGACAATTTTGGTGTATGGGAGTGGCAAATTGGTGAATAGCCTCATCGCGCATAATTTGGTGGATGATTATCGCCTGCTGGTGTATCCTGTGGTGTTGGGGAGTGGTCAACGCTTGTTTGAAGATGGCACAAAAACCACGCTCAAATTAGTCGAATCGAAAACATTCGCCTCTGGTGTGGTCAGTTTGTGCTATCAACTCGCCGATAAATAATGAGTGGTATATATTTATTAACTCGTATCGAGTTATATGATATATCTTTTATGGCGGATATACGCGCTTGGCGCTAATCCGCCAGTACGATTTTGCCTATTTGAAGGGATTGTACTGGCTGACTAGCACAGTGCGTATGTCATGTACTGGCTGACTAGCATGTAGTGCGTATGTCATGTACTG
>CALDGT010000660.1 GCA_937942935.1 uncultured Chloroflexota bacterium
GATGGTTGGCGTATTGGTAATGGTCGGCGTAGCACTCGGTGGCAAGGTATTCGATGCCGTCGGGGTGATAGAGGGTGTCTCTGTCACCGTTGGCGTTGCCGATGGTGTGAAGGTTGCGCTCGGTATATTGGTGATGGTTGGCGTGTTGGTGATAGTTGGTGTATTCGATGGCGTGGGGCTGGGACCATCGGTGGCAGTGGGTGTGCGTGCGACAATCAGGGTAAGCGCCAATAAGTCGCTAGTAGAGGTGGGTGTGGATGTAAATTCAGATGTGGGGTCATAACCCGGTCCCGTCAAAATATCGGGATTACCTCTATCTTTGAATGTGATTTGTACCGCCTGCCCACGACCACCAAATGAACCTTGTTGTTGCCCATTATAAATAATATTCAGTGCAGACGCATTGCTGGCATTCACCACAATTTCGCTCACACCAACAAATTCTATCCGTTCATTCGGGATGAATAACCGTCCAATTTGTTCTATACCATCTACTGATACACGCAAAAATGTCCGACTTTGGGTACTAATATTCACCAACACCCCTACCCCCGTATATTGCGATACCGATTGAGGCAATGGGCTGGCTTCAAATCGCGGTGTAAAGGTTGGGGCGAGTGTAAAAGTAGGTTGATTGGGCAGTTCTGCTAAAATATCGCTTTGAGGCAATATTTCCACAGGGCGCATCACCAATTGCACCAACACAAAAATAATCACCCCTAATGCAATTAAACTCACCACAAAGACCGCAACTAAATTGATAAACCGCAAAAAGCGTTGTTGCGCCAATTCGCGCTCATCCGAAATGGTTAATCGGGTCTGGTTTTGGGGGATATTGGCAGTAGAAGTAAATTTGCGCGGGTCTACTGGAATAGTCGCGCCATTCAGTGGTGTTGGTTGTGGCGCAGGTTTCCCATTTTTACCGTTCTTTTTGCCTTTTGCCTTGCGTCCACGCCGTTTTTTGGGATTCAATGCCGATTCATAATAGGTCATCACGACATCTTCATCTAAACCAAGATACCGCGCATAATTCCGCAAAAATCCGCGAATTTGCACCTGAGATAAATCAGCAGAGACGCTAAAATCGCCCTGCTCAAATGCCTCTAATACTTTACGGCGAATTTTGAGAGTGGCTGTGGCTTGGTCTAAGGTGAGTTCTTTTTGCTCGCGGGCATCGTGAAGATAGCGCCCTAGTGAGTAACTATCCACATTTTCCTCAACAAAATGCCCCCAACGGTCATTTTCAACAATTATTTACAATAGCACATCAGAGCGCAACTTATTGCGCTCTGATGATTATATCAAGTGGGCGAATCTTCCAACAGGCGATGTATAAGCCATCCTTAGCCCATTTAATACGATAATGATTTCAGATTTATTCGGCTACGGCGGGGGCTTCTTCTGCCACTGGGGTAGCGACTTCTTGCGCCTTCTTGAGGGCGGCTTCGCGTTTGGCGAGGAATTCATTCAATTCGTCATCGCGTACAACGGTGATTTTGAGGACGGGTGATATTTCATTACCCAAGCGCACAGGGATACTGTGTGTACCAATTTCACGAATAGCTTGTTGGCTAATACGACGGCGGTTAATATCTACACCTGTTTTCTTGAGCAATTCATCTGCGATTTCTTGTGTGGTAACGGACCCAAATAATTTACCTGTTGGGGCGGCACGACGACCAAAGAACAATTCCACACCGTCAATGGTTTTAGCCAATTCATTCAATTGATTATCAAGCGCGGCACGTTTGGCGGCGGCTTGTTCACGCAATTTACTGGCGCGTTTCAATTCGCCTTCAGTTGCGGGGGCGGCTAATCCGCGTGGGATGAGGAAATTGCGAGCATAACCATCGGCAACATCAATAATTTCGCCTTCAACGCCTTGCTTATACACATATTTTAGAAGAATAACCTTCATGACTAAGTTCCTTTACATATCAAAGCCTCATCACGAGGCGAGGTGTTCTGCATAATGGACGAAAGTTTTGCGATTATAGTGCAACAGTGCAAATGAACCAAGACTCAAAATTATTGTTTTACCGACACTATAACACTGTGCTAAAATGGACAGGTGATAATTATACTCAAAGATAGTCGAGAATACCATGCAAAAATCTGCTGTTATTTCCCCTTCTCAGTCATCATTCACCATTCATCAATGGTTAGTAGTGGCGCTGATGCTCACCAGTTTCATCACCACATGGCTGGTCAGTGACCGTGTATTTGAGCATCTCCCCCACCTAGAGGATGAAGTCGCGTATCTGTTTCAGGCACGCCTATTTGCGCGGGGAGATTTGGTCATCACCACCCCAGAGCCAACCCTCTCTTATTGGCAACCGTTTGTCATCACCGATGGCAAAACCGACCATAAATTTGGCAAATATTCTATCGGCTACCCTGCTCTTATGTCATTAGGATTACAACTCGGCGGAGTGTGGCTCATTAATGCCTTTTCTGCAATGTTATCGGTTGGGCTGGTGTATAAAATCGGGCGGGTGATATTCAATTCAGAGGTGGGATTATTCGCCGCGGCACTCATGACTTTTTCGCCGATGGCACTCTTATTATCTGGCACGATGATGTCGCATACACCCGCCATCGCCCTATTCTTGTTATTCCTCTATAGTTTTATGTGGATAGAAAAAGGGCGCAACCCCATTCGCTGGGGCATCATGGCGGGCTTGACACTGGGATTATTACTGGTCAATCGTCCACTCACCGCAGTAGCCGTGAGCCTGCCGTTCATTTTATGGGCAGGCATCAAAACAGCACGCGCAGGGTTATTAGATGGTTGGCGCGGATTATTGGCACTCGATAACTGGCTCGATAACGAGGCAAAATCATTCCAATGGCAAAAATTAAATCCGCGCAAAATATGGGCAGGTAGCCAATTTGCCAAAGTGATTGTGCCATATGCCTGCATCGGCATTTTGGCGCTCATTTTCACTCGCGCACAACCCATTTTTAATTTTACCGCTACAGGCAACGCCAACGAAAATTTATATTTGCGAATCTGGAATTATGACCGCATCGGCTTTGGCGAAGGATATGGACGGAGTGGGCATACCATCACCAAAGGGGTGCGCCATGCCCGTTTTGACCTATCGCTGACCGCAGGCGATTTATTTGGGTGGGCAATCCAACGTCCGCGCAATGAAAACGGGACATTCCAAACAACTGGTTGGGAAATTGCCGATATTGAGCATCCATCGGTTCAAAAACATTTGCAAGAAAATAGCAATTACTTCCCTGTCATTGGGCTAAGTTTTTTTATTTTACCCATTGGGCTATTCATCGGATTTCGATTGTGGTGGATGCGTTTTTGGCTTTTGGGAGCATTATTTTGGTTAATCGAACCCATGAGAACCAATGCGACTTGGCTCGAAAAAGATGAAGCGACCCTGTGGGCATGGTTGCTGATTGGGCTAGGACTCATCCTCATTCCATTGGTGATATTCATCTTCATTTATTCGCCCAAAATGCGCCAAAAACGGGTTATCCGATTTGAATGGACATTATGGACATGGTTACTCCTCGCGGTGTGTGTCTCGATTATCGGCTGGCACATGGCATATTGGGTCGGCTCACAACGCTATAGCACCCGTTATTATTCAGAAGCATTACCCGCCTTTGCGCTCATCGGTGGGTTGGGGCTTTATGGTATCCTGCATAGCTCACGTCAATTACTCGGTTGGATATTTCACGCCTATGCTGATACTGCAAAGTTCATCACCACTTGCATAGGTTACGCGGTCATCGCTGTATTACTCATCGGGAGCATGTATTTATATAGCATCCCACGCATCAATGCCTTATATCGGTTCAATAATGTAAGCCCATATATGGCAGATGAAATCCGCGCCCGTGCCACAGATGACCGCCCGATTTTGGTCATTGTGAATGGGCAAAGGGGCGAAGTCAGTTGGCGCTCCTTTGGGAGTATTATGGCGCTCACCAATCCTTATTTAGATAGCGATATGGTCGCCGCGTGGAACTATGAACCGAGTAATGATTTTATCTATGAAAGTATCCTCGCCCGTTTTGGAGATACCCGACAAGTGATAGAATTGAATATCAAAGACATCAATGCGTGGTTTCCAGACTGCGACTTCAATCAAAATCCGTCTTGTAATTTGAATCCACCACCAAAATGAGGGATAACACATCATGAGTGTACGCATTTTTATCAGTTATCGTAGAGATGACAGCGAAGGCGAGACAGGTCGTTTGCATGACCATTTGTGTAACGGACATTTTTCGGATGAAGAATTATTTTTGGATGTCGAAGATATTGCCACAGGGGTTAATTTTAAGGATGCGGTTGAAAAAGCGATTGATGAGTGTTCTGTGATGTTGGTCATGATTGGCACAAATTGGGAATCATCAGTTGATGCCAGTGGAAACCGTCGTTTAGATAACCCCGATGACATGGTGCGACACGAAATCCGCACCGCTATTAACAGTAGCAAGCGCCTTTTCCCAATATTGGTTAAAGGGTCAAAGATGCCCAAAGCAAATCAATTACCAGAGGACATCCGCGACCTTGCTTTTCAAAATGCCATCGAAATCCGTCATGCCCATTTCAAAAATGATGTGGCGGGATTAGTCACTACTTTGCGCCAAACCCTGACCGAAATTGAAGGCTATAGCAAAGAACCCGCAAATGCGACAATCATCCGCCAAAAAGAAAATGCGCTCAAAGAATTGCGCTTCAAACTGATTGGCGCAACCGATTCGCCCTTGTTTGAATACCGCACCAAAAATAATTATTTGCCTGTGTTGGGTGATGGCAATCCCGATGCGAATATCATCTTTATTGGTGAATATGTGGGCAAAACCGAAGCCGAACAGGGCAGACCATTCATTGGACCTTCTGGCGATGTATTGGCATCTATGCTCAAAACGATTAATTTACGCCGAGAAGATGTGTATGTCACCAATACCATCTTAGACCGCCCTGTGGATAATAAGCCTACCGCCAAAGATAGCGCCTATTACATGCCCTTTGTGGATGAAATTTTGAATATCATCCAACCGCGTGTTCTCGTACCGCTTGGGGGAATTGCGATGGAATATGCCCTAAACAAATATAATCTCCCCGAAAAAGGGGGCAAAATTGGCAAATTACATGGCAGTTTATTACAAGCCACCCTGCCCTATGGCAAAATTTTCATCATGCCCCTCTATCATCCTGCGGTGGTGCTGTATAACCCGACCCAACGCGCTACACTCGAAAAAGATTTTCAACGTCTGAAGGTGTTTATTTAGGAGGATTTTTATGGAAAACCTAACCCGTTGTGCATGGTGCGGGACAGACCCACTTTATGTGGCATATCACGACACCGAATGGGGCATCCCTGTTCATGATGACCGCCGTTGGTTTGAGAAAATCACCCTCGAAGGCGCACAAGCAGGTCTCAGTTGGATAACTGTCCTCAGACGGCGCGAGAATTATCGCAAAGCATTCGATAATTTTGACCCGAATATCGTTGCTACCTACGACCAAGCCAAAATTGAATCGTTGTTGCAAAATGAAAGTCAAAAAAAAAAAAAAAAAAAAATCACCAGCACCGTGACCAATGC
>CALDGT010000661.1 GCA_937942935.1 uncultured Chloroflexota bacterium
GGGATGGTGAATGAGAATGTCGAGCCTTTGCCCAATTCACTCTCTACCCAAACCTCACCGCCATGACCCTCGATGATGCGTTTGGTAATCATCATGCCCAAGCCTGTGCCTTTTTCTTGACGTGCCAATTCATTCTCACTGCGGAAATAATCCACACGGAAAATTTGTTTAAGGTCATCATCGCTCATGCCGATACCGGTATCGGTGATAGAGATAATCATTGCCTCGCCCATGAATTGCCCTTTACGGCTGATATAGCGTTTATCCACTTTGGCGTGAATTTTAATAGAGGCACCCGGTGGGCTATATTTATAAGCATTGCTGATGAAATTGGTCATGACCTGAATCACCCGTTTGTTATCACCTAAGATGAGGGGCAGGTTTTCGTCTATCTCATTGATGATAACCTGTCCTTTGGCGGTGATTTGGTCTTGAATAGTCATTAGCACATCTAAAAGGGCGGCGCGGAGCGACATCGCTTCGGGATGAATTTTGAATTTCCCCGCATCAATGGCGGCAATATCGCGCAAGTCATCAATAATCCCTTGCATACGGTCTGCATTAGAATGGATGATGGTCGCAAAATTGCGAATTTGGTCGGCGGTGAGCATATCCACCATGCTCCCACTGAGAGTAGAGGCATACCCTTTAACCGATGTGAGGGGATTCTTGAGTTCATGCGCCGCAAAACCGACAAATTCGCTTTTGTTATCGTTGGCGCGGGTCAGTTCTTGATATAGTTGCGCGTTGGTGATAGCGATAGAAGCATGTTCTGCCAAACGTTGCGCCCAATATTGGTCGAGCAAATTCAAACGGGGTTCTTGGTCAGTTTCTAAGACCAAAATGGCGTTTACATCATTTTCAGACATCAACGGGACAGTAATTTGACTCATGCCACCGCGCAAACTGGGGATATAATCGCGGTCAATTTCGATATTTGGCACAAGGTCGGGGCGGCGTGTCCGCATCACCCGTTTTACGATACCTCTATCGAGGGGCCACATATTACCATCTGCACCATCGGGGACAGAATCATCACCATAACCCAATTTTGCTACAATCCGCAAGTGAGTTTGTTTTTCATTCACCACACCCAAAACACCTGCGGTAGCGTTACTATTTTCGACTGCATAGCGCACTGTGATTTCT
>CALDGT010000662.1 GCA_937942935.1 uncultured Chloroflexota bacterium
CCTTCAACCTCCAAGCGGCAACCCAGACGAAAGAGGCGCAATCCTCACCAAAACACAAATGCTCCAAGTGGCAGAAATCGCCGAAAAATATGATTTATTGGTTATTTCTGATGAAATTTATGAACGCCTTGTTTATGGTGTTGAGCATATTTGTTTCGCATCGCTCCCCAATATGTACGAGCGCACCATTTTGCTCAGTGGTGTGAGTAAATCGTTTGCCATGACAGGCTGGCGTATTGGTTATGCCACCGCCCCTGCCGAATTAATGCAAGCCATGAGAAAATTGCATCAATACCTGATTATGTCTGCACCGACAATGAGCCAAATGGCGGCAATTGAAGCCCTTAATCATGGCGAAGATGATGTCCAATATATGCGCGGAGAATATGATAAACGTCGCCGTCTGATTGTGGACGGATTTAATCGGTTAGGATTACCTACATTCGAGCCACGCGGTGCATTTTATTGCTTCCCAAACATCACCAGCACAGGCATGACCGATGAAGAATTTTGCGAAACCTTGCTC
Source organism: uncultured Chloroflexota bacterium (assembly GCA_937942935.1). Classification (GTDB taxonomy): domain Bacteria; phylum Chloroflexota; class Anaerolineae; order Aggregatilineales; family Phototrophicaceae. The sequence continues at coordinate 527 of CALDGT010000662.1, forward strand.
ATGGAAGAGCGGGTGGCGGTCGTCCCCGGTAGTGCATTTGGCGCGAGTGGTGACGGGTTCATCCGCGCCAGTTATACCTCTAGCGAAGAAAATATTCAAAAAGCGTTAGACCGCATTGAACGCTTCATGATTCGGCATGGTTTTTTAGCCCCTGAAGGCGCACTAGCATAAATTCTCGCTTAAAACCAAAACATTGCATTTTTCGTAATCAACAATACAGCCCTACATGGGCTGTATTTTATTAGAAATCAAACGACTGAGGCTATTATGATACGCGAAGTTGTTCAGGGTGTTTATCTGCTATCGGGATTCCCGAACTACATGATTAATTATTATATCGTGGGAGATGTGTTATTAGACGCAGGTGTTCGCCGTGATAAAAATCCGATTTTGAAGGCAAGTAAAACACACACTATTAAAGCTCATGCGCTCACCCATGTTCACCCCGACCATCAGGGAGCAAGTCATGAAGTTTGTCAGGCGCTTAATATCCCACTTTGGTGTTCAGAGGCAGAAATTGACGCGATGGAAAGTGGTGATATGAGCCAACAAATCCCAACTAATCTTATCACACGGGTGCAAAATCAAATTTGGACAGGAGACGCCCATCCTGTCGCTAGAGGATTAAAAGAAGGCGATTCTGTTGGCGATTTTATCGTATTAGAAACACCCGGTCATTCTCCCGGTCATTTATCGTTTTGGCGAGAACATGATAAAGTTCTAATCACAGGAGATGTTGCAACCAATATCAGTTTTATCACCACCCGCGAGGGTTTACATGAACCCCCGACCATATTCACGATGAATAGTGAGCTAAATCCGCACCCGTTGAAAAACTTCG
>CALDGT010000663.1 GCA_937942935.1 uncultured Chloroflexota bacterium
CTGGTGACGAGCATATTATATTTATTCGCCACTTGGCGAGCAATTTTTAAGCCTTCTTCGCCTAATCCTTGAAAGTCATAAGGGGATGTACGCGGTTTATATGCCATACCGCGCATAATTTTCACACCGCGATTGGCGAGTGCCGCCCCAACGGTGTCCATCTGTTCATAACTTTCCACCGCACACGACCCCGCCACCAATTGGAACGAGCCATCGCCGATTTTTGTGCCATCGGGCAATTCCACGATGGTGCGGTCTTGGGCAGTTTTGCGTTGTACCAACAATTTGGCGCGAGCCTCTTTTTCTTCGAGTGCCATAGATGCGCGGAAAATTTCTTTGAACAGCGCCTTCACCGTCTCATTGCTGAAAGGACCGTTGTTGTGCATTTCGAGTTGTGTGAGCATGAAGGCTTCACGTTGGGGGTCATAAAATGATGTGCCGACGGCAGATTGATGCACACCGATTTCTTTGGCAATAGTGGCACGTTTATTGAGCAAGTCGAGGATTTGCAGGTTAATGCTATCAATTTCTTTGCGGAGTTCCGCGATTTTGTCTTGTGGCATGATAAAACAATTCCCTCCTGAGATGAAAAGGTGACATAACCGATTATTGTACAGGATATTGAATCATTTTTCCGTGTCAGATTGTGCCGAATTTTTTTGTACGGTTTGGACAGTATCTTTTTGACCACTTTACAATACCATACTGTATGGTATACTTATTTGTATCAGCATACGATAGGGTATGGTATGGAAAATGGCATCGAAAAATGATTGGTTATTAGAGGGGTTCAAAATCCTCTCAGAGCAAGGTGTTCAGGCGTTGACGATAGATTTGCTTTGTCAGCGATTGGGATTAACGAAGGGGTCTTTTTATCATCATTTTAAGGGATTTAACGGATATAAGACCGATTTACTCGCTTATTTTGAGCAAGAAGGCACACATAATATTATTCAACTCACCGAGCAAGCACAAACACCATCAGAAAAATTATCACGCCTGCTAGAAGTCACCGCAAGTTATCCGCCGAATGTCGAGATTTCCATTCGCGGTTGGGCATCTCAAGATGCCGATGTGGGGCAGGTGCAAGCCCGTGTGGATGCTCAACGGGTGGGTTATTTGAATACACTATTTCTCGAAATGGGCGAATCATCAGACCGCGCTCATCACTTGGCACAAATGCTATACACCATTTTCATCGGATGTCAACAAATTCAGCCACCGATTGACGAAGCGGGGATGTCTCGGTTATTTCACGAATTTTTATACCTATATGGAGGAAAATCATGAACACTTGGTTTTTGATGGCAGGAATCTTATGTTTGATACTCACCCCGATTCATATATGGGGTGGGGAGTATGTATTTAAGCGGATGACCAATGAGACATTCCCAAAAATTCCGAATGGGGATGGCAAAATTGCCAAACAAGAAATTCGATTTGGCTGGCATGGTATATCGGTAGACTTTGTGGTGTCTGGCGTGACGCTCATTTTCTTTGCCTTCAATCCATCGCTTGCTGGAATTGCGTTAACAGCGATGGTTATCGGGGCATATTTTCTTGGGTATGCGTTGGTGATTGCGATTTTGCCGATTGTATCTTTGCGGACATATAAAACGTTGATGATTAGCCCACAGTGGATTGCCTGTTTATTGGTGGCGATATTGATTTTTGTGGGGATAAGCGCATGAAAAATAACCCGATTATCCAAAAGATACCCGCTATAGTATCGCTTGCCCAAAATGCTCATCATATTGATGTGAAAGTATTTGAATCCGATTGTACCTTGCGTGAATTTATTGCGGGGATGTTCTCTTATTATCCCGCGTGGATAAAAATGTTGTATCGGGTGCGTTGGGGATTTGTGCGCCTATTGGGGATGAAACAAACGGGCATCCCGCAAATGCCAAACATATCCCCAGAGGATGTATCGTTTACCAAAGGCGATAAACAAGCCTTTTTCACCGTCCATGATGCCCAAGAAGATGTCTTTTGGGTAGCAGGTGCGAGCGAATCACACTTGACAGCGTATTTAGGTGTGATTGCCGAGCCGATAGCAGGGCAGATGACAAAATTCCATGTGGTGACGATTGTCCATCATCATCGCTGGACAGGGCATGTGTATTTTAATGTCATTCGCCCATTTCATCATGTGGTGGTGCAGAAAATGGGGCAGGCGGGTGCTAGGGCGTAGCCAACCGATTTTCGAGATTTTATACAAAAACCTAAACTGGATTGCTGAATCTCCCCTAGTTTATACTCCTGTTATTTTAGAAAGAGTGGTGTGTTAAACTTATAGAAAATACGCCACTTTTACAATTTACCCCTTCACCTTGTGGTGTTTTTGAAAACTACGTACCTTCAACGGCTTATCGCGCAAGGCGCGGATGCCCTGAATACTCGTCATCACCGTTTTAATAACCTTTACTGTGGTGTAATCGCTACGAAATCCATATAAAACCGCATTCCGTGACGCTCAATGGTCAAACTTTTTTCTACCGCATAATCATAATCGGGGTAGGTAGTCATAATCGTTTCGAGCATATCCTCATAACGCGAGATAATCACTGTCTTTTGGGTGGTTTGTCCCCGCGAAATGCGGTTGAACGGACTCTCTCCTCGTAGCAAATTGGCTTTGTCATCTTCATTCAGTTGAATATACCCACGTAAATAGTAAGCATCAAAATACAAGTAGGCTGGTACGACCATCGGCACATCGGTGGTATTGCCTGCGTTCAAAATAAATTGGACATCTCGAATCCCGTTCTGTGTGTAATGATTCTGAACGGCTTCATAAGCATCCATTCCCATCGCAAATGTCTCTTGACCTTGCAGACGGTCGGATTCAAAGACAAAAATTTGCCCACTGCTCATCCATCCAAATAAGATAATGCCAGCGAATAAAATACCTAATCGCATGTGGGGAAGGGGAATCAATCCAATAACGATGATGACGATGCCAATTATCAAAACAAGTGTTTGATTCTGCCATGTTTGAATGATGGGGAATAATACCGACAAAGCAAATGGCATGAGGAATAATATCACCAACAGCACCAACAAATATTGAAATTGTTTTTCGGAGAGGGTTTCAATTCGGATAGATACCAACGCTCCCAACCACAAGAAAATGGCGGGGATAAGGTATGAGCTATATATCATCATGATGAGATATGGTTGCATATTAAAGTGCAAATAAATCATAACTAAATATAACCACACAAATTGGATTAAAATGAGGCGTTGAACAGGCTTTTTGATAATTTTCTTACCCCATAAAAATATTCCTGCTAAAAATATTAGAGCAGGGATAACATGATAATGAGGTGCTATTGGGGTATAAACAGTCGTGTTAACACCTTGCCACCGTTCCAGATTATTCCAATAAATATGCCTCGTGGAATATAGGGTATAACGGATAAATGCCCACTCACCACGGATGATATAGGATATTAGGGCATAAATGAATATCATTGTAAGTCCACCAAGTATAACAAGTATGAGGCTTTGTAAAATAGACCTATGCCTTTGGCGCTGATTTAGCCAAACTGCTACAAATAGCAGGTGTAAAATCAAGAATCCCCAATGTAAATTTGCGAGGAGTAAATTTACTGCCATCATCCCTGTGATAAAGCTAAGAATGCGCCATGTTGATTGCTTATATGCATAAACTGTAGCAACCATGAGTGCAAATGTCATCGAAAAATAACCCATTCCGATACCATCCACATAATCCCAGCCCGCAGACCGCAAAAACCAAGCATAACTACCCAAGCATAACCCAGCGAATAATCCTGTTTTACGCCCAAATAAATTACGTAATGCCCAATATAACCCAATAACCGATAAACTATATACCCCAAATTTGAGGACATAATTGGCGATTATGGGTGATGAAAAAAATTGATAAATGATTGTGCCAGGGACTGACCATGAAAATCGCTCGAAAATATAACCATGCTCGCTAATAATCCCAGTATGAGCATAGTTATTTAATACATAACTCAACTTGTCAGATAAATCTAACATTGGTCCTATATAAACCCATTGATCATTATAGACCCCGAATATTGGTAATATTTCGAGTGGCGAAAATGCCCAATTAGAATTGAGCAAAGTCGCCACAAAAATAACTCCTAATAACAGAGTAATATCCCAGCCATAAGTCCCATAGGCTAATAATCGGCGCATAAAATTAACCTTTTATCTCATGGTGCTTCTGCAAACTACGCACTTTCAACGGCTTATCACGCAAGGCACGAATGCCCTGAACACTCGCCATCGCCGCGCTGAGGGTCGTCACCAACGGGATGCCCAGTAGCGCCGCCGTCCCACGAATGAGCGCCCCGTCATCATGTGCCTGACCGCCGAGTGGCGTGTTGATAATCATATCAATTTCGCCGTTCATCATGGCATCCACGACATGCGGTGAGCCTTGCGCCACTTTATTAATGCGTGTGGCGGGCAAGCCAATCATCTCTAGCCACCGCGCCGTGCCTTCGGTGGCAATCAGTTTGAAACCCATGTTGTGCAAATCTCGCGCAATTTTGGATACCGCACCTTTATCAAAATCATTCACACTGATGAGAATTGTACCTTTTTGTGGGAGCGATACACCCGTCGCCATCTGCGATTTGATGAACGCATGACCAAAACTAGACGCATGACCCATCACTTCGCCCGTAGACCGCATTTCGGGTCCCAGACGCGCATCCACACCCGGAAATTTTTGGAATGGCAACACGGCTTCTTTGACGAAAAAGCCATCCACAGGTGGTTCTGCGAGGAAATTCAACTCGGTGAGGGTTGTGCCTGTGCCGATTTGGGCGGCATAACTGGCGAGTGGCACACCCACCGCTTTACTGACGAATGGCACAGTCCGACTGGCACGCGGATTCACCTCTAGCACATAGACAATTTCATCTTTTATGGCGAATTGGATGTTGAATAAGCCTTTTACGCCCAATGCCAAGCCGATGCGTTGGGTATGTTCGCGGATAATTTCGATGTGATACGCGCTGATTTTATACGGTGGCAATACGCACGCCGAATCACCACTATGCACACCTGCTTCCTCGATGTGTTGCATAATCCCGCCGATGGTGACGTGTTCACCATCACATAACGCATCCACATCCACCTCAAACGCATCATCCAAGAAGCGGTCAATCAAAATGGGGTGTTCTGTCCATGTGATATGTTTATCCACCCAATCAATGAGCATCGCATCATCAAACACAATCGCCATCCCGCGCCCACCCAACACATAACTGGGACGCACGAGGACGGGATACCCAATTTTATTCGCCACCGCGAGGGCTTCATCCTTATTCGATGCCGTTCCGCCTGCGGGTTGGGTGATATGCAAATCTTCCATCAATTTGTTAAAGCGTTTGCGGTCTTCTGCGAGGTCAATCGTCTCGACAGATGTTCCCCAAATCGGCGCACCTGCTTCGTGCAAGGCGCGGGCGATATTTAACGGAGTTTGTCCGCCAAATTGCACCAGAACACCATCTGGTTTTTCCACATCAATGATATTCAGCACATCTTCTGCTGTGAGGGGTTCAAAATAGAGCCTATCGGCGGTGTCGTAATCGGTGCTGACCGTTTCGGGATTGCAATTGACCATGATGGTCTCGTATCCCAATTTTTTCAGCGCAAAGCACGCATGAACGCAACAATAATCGAATTCAATTCCCTGACCAATCCGATTTGGACCGCCACCCAAAATCATCACCTTTTTCTTATCGGTGGGGTAGGCTTCGTTCTCGGATTCATAGGTGGAATAGAGATAGGGGGTTTGTGCCTCAAATTCTGCCGCGCAGGTATCTACCCGATAAT
>CALDGT010000664.1 GCA_937942935.1 uncultured Chloroflexota bacterium
AATCAACAAGAAATTTGGATTAGTGGTTATCAAGGCGCTACCAAAGTAGTATATGTTTATCATGTTGACTCGCATGAATGGGACGTGATATATAAGCCCATTGAAGAATTATTTACCTCACAAGATGGTACGCTTTGGGGGCAATCTCTTTTTCATCCATTTTTATATCGCTTTAATGAGCTAACACGCGATTTTGAGCCTATTGATATTGTACCTGATAACCGTTATAGCCCTAAAATACTCTTAGATGAAAATGATGTCTTTTGGATACTCATGTCTTACGATGGGATATATAGGTATGACTCGGTAAATAACCCTGAAATCAGTGAGCGTGTAATCACTTTACCAGATTATTGGATTACTGAGGCTGTGTTATCCCCTGAGGGAAGTATCTTTTATGAGATAGACTCTGATAAGGGGAAATACACTTTTTCTGCTCCAGAGGGGAGTTTGTATGAGTTTATCCCACAGGAAAATATCGTTGTTGATTTAGAACTTCCAAATGACCCAATACCGCTTTTTTGGGGATTGCTTGTTGACCATTTGGGGCAGTTATGGCTTGGGTCAAGTGCTTGTCGTGATACGAATAAGATATGGCATATCATCCATCCTGATGCTGAATGGTATATGGAATATGCTTATAGTGGAAATATGACTTATGTTTGGATACCTGGTAATCTCATCTTAGAAAGTTCAGATGGGCGATTATGGTATACACGATTTACAGATACAGGTAGGAAAGTTGATGGTATGGCTTGGTACAACCCTAATACTAGAGAAGGTTGTCAATTTACAACCTATTTTTCTCCAAGCATAATAGAAGACCATTTACAGCAAATTTGGGTTGTTTTAGATAATAAACTCTATAAATATGCACTCAATTCAACAAAATAATATGAGGTGATGCAAATCGTCAATTCTGGGCAGATTATGCTATCTGGCAACAAAAAGTCGCTGAGGCAGAAGCAAAACGTCAAGCCGAGCAACAAACCACTAACACAGGTGGCATGCTCCCACCCGGTAGCACCGTTGAAGATTTGCCACCCCACCTTCAGAAATTATTCTGGGAATTGGGTAATATGCACTTCGAGAAGGATGAAAACGGAGATTGGCGTTTTGCAGATGACCGTGGTGAGTTGGGGTATCATCAGTACCTGATTCGCCAAGCCCTGAAAAATGGGGATAATGATGCACTCATGACACATTTCCAAACTGCGAATCAATGGATTGATAAGTCGCTAACAGGTTGGATTAACAATGAAATGGAGACGACTGCCAATCGTCTTATCGCGCATAACACCCGTGAACAGCAAAAAGCATTTCAATCAGTTAACCCCAATGCTTTTAATGGTCGTTATCAAGATGCACAGCAAAAATATTACCAACAAGTTCAGACATCGTTGCAAAAAACGACTCAACAATTATCTGTTCAATCACAAAAAACATTAAAAGCTAAAGCGCGTGAATTACACGAGGATTTAGTAGAACGTCAACGTCAACATTTAACCAATGTAATTGTGAATGCACTCTCACGAGAGACTAATCGCGTAGAACAGAACCTACAAACAAATCAACAAGAACTACTGACAAAAGAAGGGTAATCGCATCAAAATAAGAAAAGAGGGATAATGAGGCAAACAAGGAGAG
>CALDGT010000665.1 GCA_937942935.1 uncultured Chloroflexota bacterium
AACCGATGCTAAAACTTGGTTCTTGAGATAAAAAGGTCTTACAGGCTTGAATCGCTTTTTCATAATCACCGCCCAACGCATATAAATAGGCTTGTTGATGACGATACCACGCCATCGCAGGGTCAGCATCAATCACAGTTTGCAAAGCATCTGCGGCTTGTGAATAGGTGACATCAGCATCTTTTGCAAATGGACGAGCAAGAATAGTCGCATAATTGCCATAAATCACAGATGACCACGCACCAAACCCAATAAATCCAAGCGAAGCCACCGCCATCGCTATCGGATGCCCCACCACACGCCAACGGGCTTGTAAAGATTGTGGTTGGTATGGTGCAAGTGCCAAAGCGAGGGGAATTAACCCACAAAAAGCGATGAGAGGCATCATCGCAGGAAAATCGAGCAGATGATGAACACCAAATCCAATCGTGCCTGCAATACCAATTGCCAAAAATCGGCGTTGATTGGCATCTGCGCTCTGCCAATTGATTCGCATTATCCAAAAAACAACGCTAATCGTGCCAATGAGTACACCCAGCCCAATTAAGCCTAATTCTGCCATAACCAACAATACCCCGTTATGGGCATGGCTATGTGGTTGTTTGGGCGGTTGTGATTGAACTTGGGCAAATTCCGCGCCAAATGTGAATAATCCACTCCCTGTTATCGGATTTTTGCCAAAAATATCTAGCGCATTGGCATAAATATCGGTTCTGAGGTCTAATGAGCGCCCCGCCAGTGACGATGATTGAATGAGGATAAATCCCCCACCGATTACAACCGCGACACCAATCGCTAAACCCGCCATTTTGACGCGATTTGAAATGCCTCGCCAGCTATTTTGAGGCAAAGATAACCCCGCCAGCACAATTAAACTGATAGCCCCGCCCAACCATGCCCCGCGCGAGAATGTGATTCCCAACAACAGTTCCACAATTACCGCATATACCCATAAAATACGCCGTCCAAGCCGATTTTTGAGGGATAATCCACGACCAATACTCAATGTGAGTAACATCAACAAAAATGCGCCAAGCGCGTTGGGATTTCCAACCAAACTCCCCACACGGGCAATTTCTCCTCGACCAAGCGCCGTTAAAAATTGCAAATATCCAAAAAAGATGATGACCAATCCGCCCATCAAACAAGCATCTATCAATGTCTCGCGGGATAAGCGTCCATTTGCCAGCCAATCAGTTAGCATATACCAAAATAAAATATACCCCGCCACAAACCACAACCCCGTTGCGCTCCTGCGCCACATCTCGCTATTGGCGAGCAGGCTTATCCCCATCACCCCTACCCATAAGACCAACATCATGTCGAGTGGGGTGCGATGCCATGTCCATTTCCCGCGCACATGCGAAGCAAACCACATCACCAATCCCGCTACCAAAATGATGAGGGTAAAATAACGTAATTCTGGGATGAGGATGCCATTAAAAGTCATGCCAAATGTCGAAAAATACACGACCAATAAGGTCAAAATAACACGCAGAGGGGTTTGTGAACGCATGGTTTTATGTTACCCTTTTCATGAATATCGTCACCACCTTAAAGGATAGCGCATGTCAGAGATTCATACAGCCCCTAAACGGACGTGGCTACGCCGTCCATCATTTTTTATCACCATTGGCGCATTATTGTATTGCTTGTTGGTCATCCTCATTCAAAATGGCGACCCATTGGCATTGGTCACACTCGGCACACGCGCCACACAAGGCATCCCCGCCGAGATGGGTGGGACAGAAGGTTACGATGGGCAATTTGTGTATTTTATCGCCCGTGACCGCATCAGCGCCCCATTTTTTATCGCACAAGGTGAAGATATTCCTGCCTATCGGTTTCAGCGCATTTTGCTCCCTGTGCTA
>CALDGT010000666.1 GCA_937942935.1 uncultured Chloroflexota bacterium
CGGAGAACCGGGCGAACTTATTGTTCATTGCATCAACATGATGACAGGTTACTATAAATTGACCACCGAGACCACCAATACTTTGCGCGAGTTAGATGGAAAAACATGGCTCTATACAGGTGATATTGCCTATATGGATGAGAAAGGGTATTTTTATCTGATTGACCGCAAAAAAGATATGGCGCTCATTGGTGGATTTAACGTGTATCCTGCCAATATCGAAAAAGTGATTAAAGACCATCCATCGGTATTAGAGGTGGGTGTCGCGGCGATTCCACACCCCGAAAAAGTGGGACAAGAAGCCCTCAAAGCATGGATTGTCCTCAAACCCGATATGCTCGCCACAGAAGAAGAAATTATCAAGCATTGCGAAAAATTTTTGGCGATGTATGAAGTCCCACGCCGTATTAGTTTTATTCCAGAATTGCCCAAAACGGCTGTCGGAAAAACCCTACGGCGCGAATTGATACGCCTAGAGATGGAAGCAATCGAAAAATAAACCGAGTCCCCGCGATATAAGCGGGGATTTTTGATTATTTTTCCATCTCGGTGAACAATTCGAGTTCTTTTGGTAAATAATATCCCCGATAAAATGCCCGCGCGGGCGCACGATTCAAATACCACACCACATATAACGGCAATAACACATAAAAAGCAAAGACACTCGGTTGAAGCACCTTCGCCAATCCATCCAAAGACCCACCACTCATCCCGCCAATAGGTGTCGGGAATATGACCACAACAACCGATGCCACCGAAATAAGAATAACTGACCATGTAAAAACATGGCGCATAATGCGGGGTCTTCCACGCCATGCAAAAAAAGCAACCCCAATAAAAGCAAATGCCATTATCGCTTGCACAATCATATCAAAGCGGGTAACACCACCTGTCAAATCGCCCCCGCTTGCAATCTCTTGAACAGTTTCTTCGCCTAGATTCAATTCTTTTCCGACATTGCTCATGTGTGATTCTACTAATAAAAATTGAATGGTGATGAATAATGGGATAATCGAATAAAATATCACACCAACCAAAATGGCGAGTGTCAATCCAAATGGGCGGTGAGGTTTTAGTGCTGGTTCATTGCTCATAGTATTTGTTCCTAAATTGTACCCCTATGGTACACTACCAAACTGTTTGTAATATGCTAAAATAGAATTGTGTTCTGTATTCTGTTAAGGAAAATCAACATGAATCTGAAAGATGCACTCGACTCATCATACCAGACATTTTTGCACCATGCGCCCAATTCAAAACTTATCTTGCTCCATCCAGATAGCAAGCTCAGAACTGTCCTCATGGCAAAATTGCTTAGTAGCAATCAACAACGCGCCCTTTCATACTCCCTTAGTCCTGATGATATTACACTCCCAACCTTTGTCAATAGCCTGACCCGCCATATCGCCGATTACTTTCCGCTTTTTGGTCGGCATACCTATATGTTGCCACCAAGCATTTTTAACGGCACAGATGAATCCATAGAGATAATCGTCCAAACATTCGCCCGTGATTTATCAGAAATTACATCAGATGAATTTTTCCTTATTTTAGATGAATATGACCGCAGTGACCGCGCTGATGATGTGCAAATTTTTGTCGAAAAATTATCTGACTATTTGCCAGAAAATATTCGCCTCGTCATCAATAGCCGTACCCTACCCCGTTTATCATGGGCGGCGATGATTGCTCATGGTCGGGCAACCTTGTTACGCGATGCAGACCTCATCATGACCGACTTTTATGGTATCCGCAACCAACGCGGGAGCAATGGCATCGAAATCTATGCCCTCAGCCGTGGCGATGTCGTCATTCAGGGTCGTAAAATCGAAGAATGGGAAGGACATTTGCCTCGTCTGCTCTTCTTCTTCACCCTAGACCGTTCACTCGTGACTCGTTCAGAAATTTGTCGCTCGTTTTGGCCCGGCTTAGATGAAGACCAAGCCGTCAATGTGTTTCATGTGACCAAGCGTCGCTTGCATAAAGCGATGGAATATGATGCGTTGGTGCATGATGAAAGTTATTATCATATCAACTGGGAATTGCCCATGTTTTATGATGTGATTGAATTTGCACAAATGCTCCTCATCGGCAGGACAAGCGAAAAACGTGAAGAACGGGTCAAGGCATGGGAACGCGCCGTTGAATTACACCGTGCGCCATTTTTATATGACCACACTGAAGATTGGATTTTGCAACGCCGTAAAGAATTTAAGACCGGATTTGCAGAAGCTATTCGTAACTTGGTCGTGGTCTATAGCGATACC
>CALDGT010000667.1 GCA_937942935.1 uncultured Chloroflexota bacterium
ACAATCCGCACAAAGCCTTGTTCATCTGGGACAATTGCGAATGGCAGTGATTCATTCGGCTCGAGTATATCGCCAATGCCCCGACTAAAATCGGTTGTTTGTGTGACCATGCCAAAAACCTGAATTTCGATGCCACTTTGCACTGTCCCCGGACCGCTATTAAACAGTGTGACCATCATAAAGGGTGTGCCATTGTCTTCTGTACAATAGGCTTCTGTCACCGAAAGTTGCGCGGTGAAGCAATTGGTCACTTCGGCATAATTTGCCACGCCATCAAATTTGATGCTGGCAAAGCCCTCGCCGTTGGGGGTGACATAAACATATTGCCTGCCACCTGCGGGAATGTTGACGGCGGCGGGGTTGCCGTCTTGGTCTTTGTAACTGGCATTAATCTCCGATTCATTGGGATTGGTCAGTTCAAAGACGGCGGTAGGTTGGGTATAAAAATATTGGCAGTAGCCATTGATACCCATGTTAATCGCCACCGCATCATCTGGATTCACCAGAATGAGCGTCTCTTCTGGGGTTGGCTCATCGGTGGGTTGGGGTTCTTGGGTGGGTTCGTCTGTTGGTTGAACATTATCGGTGGGTTGGGGTTCTTGCGTGGGTTCATCGGTGGGTTGTGGGTCTGGATTGGGGTCTGGATTTGGGCAACCGTTTTCACCGATGCCATAGCCCATATCGCCTTCGGTTGGGCAACCATCAAGATGGTCTTGGATGCCATCGCCATCGATATCTTCTGGGCAACCAATAGCATCTACACCATAACCCATGTCGCCTTCTTCTGGGCAGTTATCAAAATGGTCTTGATAGCCATCGCCATCGGTATCGACGGGGCAACCACTGGTATCTACGCCATAGCCCATATCGCCTTCGGTTGGGCAAAAGTCAACTTGGTCTTCGTAGCCATCACCATCGGAATCGGTGGGGCAACCCAACTCATCTACGCCAAAGCCCATATCGCCTGCTTCTGGGCAGGCATCTAAATGGTCTTGGTAGCCATCACCATCAATATCGCTGGGGCAACCAACACTATCTACGCCAAAGCCCATGTCGCCTTCATTGATACAGTCATCCACATGGTCGGCGTATCCATCTTTATCGGAATCGGTGGGGCAACCAACAGCATCTACGCCATAGCCCATATCGCCTTCTTCTGGGCATTGGTCACTTTCATTTAAGATGCCATCGCTATCGTTATCCTCTGAGCTGTTACGGGTATCACCCTGACGAGGCGTTGGCGATGCCTGAGAAGTCGGCTCCATTGCCACTGTCGTGGTTTCTGGCTCGGTGGTTGCGGTTGGGGTTGGTGTGTTACCCGTACACGCGGCAACAAAGACCATCAGCGCCAACATCGCGCCGATGAATCTTAAGAATGATGTTCGTTTTCTCATAAAAAATATCCCTCACTGCCTCATTATTTCGCATCATTGCAATACGTCTGCTAGTAATATAACGCAAATTATCGAAATCTGCGAAGAATATAAACAGTTTTTTATGGTAGAAAATGGTTAGTGATAGAAACGTGGTCTGCAAAATCATCCCCTACCCCATTCAATAGCTGAGGGGGTTGGGGGTGGGGTCGCTTGTGGCTTTGAGCCTGTAGCGATACCCCAAAACAGGCGGATGTGGTGGCACGCGGTGGTTTATGAGATATGCGATAAATGGGGTAAAATAAACGACAATTTGTTGTCATTGATGAAAGAATAAAATCGCCATGCGTCAATTTCTCATCCCATTTAAGCCTGCCCCACCCGATGGGCGCATTCGCCAAAGTGTGCGCGGGGCGTTGGTCGGCGCGGGAATCGCCTTATTTTTACTCTTATTATGGGCGGGGGGTGTATTTGCCCAGTTACGCCTGCGTGTTAACGATGCCTATTATGCCCCCTCCCCCACCAGTGGCAATATCGTCATCGTTGCCATCGATAACGCCAGCCTATCGGTGTATGGGCGCACACCGAGCGAATGGTCACGCGATATTTTTGCCGATTTACTCACCATCATCAGCGATGGCGGGGCGCGGACAGTGGGCTTTGACTTGCTTTTTTCAGAATCTACCCCACAAGATGAAGCCTTCCTCACCGCCATCCAAAACGCCCGCCAAAGCGAAGCCCGCACACGGGTGATTATGCCCATCGTCGGCTTGCGGGTGCATGATGAAGCACCCAAACAAGCGGTCGCCTATAGCGAGACCATCGCACCGCATCCCACATTTTTGAATGTGATAGATAACATCGGCTTTGTGAACACCTATCCCGATGCCGATA
>CALDGT010000668.1 GCA_937942935.1 uncultured Chloroflexota bacterium
ATGAGCATAGCAAAATTGGTCAGTTCGGTCACACCTGCACCATTTGGCACAAAACTCAATGCGCCGATAGCCGAGGCAACCCCCACAATGAACGCCATTTGTAAAAATAATTCGGGAGTCATATCGAGACCGAATCCCCACATGATGATGAAAAACCCAACGGTGCTAGACATATACACACCCATCCCCAAAATCGTGACAGGTATCATGTGGCGGATACTAAAAATTTCTCGGCTACTCTCATAAAAATGAGCAAACCAGCCATGCAAGCGGTTGATAAGTGGGATTTTTGCCAAAATAGCCAAGCCAAATTCTGCTAATGGGCGAATTTGAATGGCTATCATCCCGCCTAAAATCAACAACGCAGATGAGAATACAATTCCACGACTAATATCATAATAATCGCCCAATGGCAGGCTTGCACCACCTATCAAGAGTGTGATAGTGAGTGTGATGACCACCGATGCACCATCGCCAATGCGTTCTGCCAACACAATCGGGGCGCTACGGGCAATCGGGACACCCGTTTTCATCTTCAGCAACACCGATTTGAGCAATTCTGCCACTTTACCCGGACTCACCGAAAACATGAATGAGGATACAAAAATAATTGCGCTGTCTTTGATACTAATTTTACCGCGTGCGCCCACTACACCCATATAATATTGCCATGTCAAAAACCGAAAGGTATTGGCGCTAATTTGGGTGATAACCAAGACAAACAATAAAGATGCGGGGAACTTAGCAAGTGCCTCAAATACACCCTCATCAAATTGACCAGTGCTATCAAAAACAAGCAAAATTAGGATATATGCCACCAGAACGATGAGCAAACCAGCGATAAGTTGATTGCGATATTTACGCATTTATTTCACCTTGCAGGACTAATCGTCAAATAACCGTAGGATTGTAGTGGCAAAATTGGACTTAAAACAAGCCGTAAATCGGTTATACTGATAGACTGTTGAAGAAAATTTTGAGAGTAATGGATATGACTTTACCAGAACAAAACCAAGACGATTATCATGATGATGGCTTACAAGCCCCCCCACGTATTTTATTTTGGGGATTAATCGCGGGGGTACTCCTGTTCATTGTTGGTATTTTGGCGGGGATTTTCATCTTCCGTGAGGTACTCACACCCGGTCAACAACAACGGGTTATTGATGCAGTTCCCTTTATGAAGGTTTTATTACCACCACACCCCGCACCCGATACGGTATTGCCAACTGTTGCACCAGTTAACCCAACGGCGGCGATGGATTTGCTTAATTTATCTATTGACCCAGTGAGTCCGTCTCCAGAAGTTACAGAAGCGACTGAGGTTGTGTTGCCCAATCCCCCAACCGTTACCATCGAAACACAAACACCACAACCCACAGAAGCATTGCCCACCGCGACCCCAACATTCACACCCACCACACCGCCGCCTAGCCCTACCCCAACGGTGATGCCAACCCAAACACCTGAACAATCGGCACAAATTGCGACCAGCACGCCTAGCGCACAACAACCCACAGTTGCACGCGCATTGACCCACATCAATAGCGGGTTCAAATGGGAACGCCAAACATGGAATAATTGTGGGGCGACCAATATCACGATGGCGATGTCTTATTTTGGGTGGAGTCGTGGACAAGCCTATGCCGAAAGCCTAATTAA
>CALDGT010000669.1 GCA_937942935.1 uncultured Chloroflexota bacterium
ACAATTTGCTGGTTTTGCGCCTCAGATTCGGCTTGATTTTGGGTATATAAGCGAAATGCGCCAATCCCAATAGCAAAGAGTATCAAGATATAAAGCAAACGACGAAGAAATTTTTTCATCAGGGGTTTATCTCTGTTCAAAATACAAAACGCCCACCTGTATGCAGATGGGCGCAAAAATAGTCATCTTTGTGCGATAAATTAATAACTACCGCAAGAACCACATCCGCCAGCATCATTAAATGAGCCAGTTTCTTGTTCGCCTTTGGCTTTGAAAGATTTGCCACATCCACAACCACCGCCAGAATTGGGGTTATCGATGCGGAAACCACCACCCATCAGGCTATCTACAAAATCAATGGTAGCGCCATATAAATAACCCATGCTAGTGGGGTCTACCACCAAGCGAACACCATCCACGCTCACAACAGTATCATTCGCTTCTGGGGCAGGTTCAAATGCCATCCCATATTGCAAACCAGAGCATCCGCCACCTGCTACGAATACACGCAACACATGGCTTGGAATTTGGCGTTGTTCGAGCAAATTACGAATGGTCATCACTGCGGCAGGGGTCACAACCAAAGCAGTATCATCACTTGCACCAATTTGGACTTCATTTTGTTCAATCACAGCCATGAGGTTTCCTCTAATTTCCTTTACATTATATTTTTAACTCAATCGCTTATTTACGATAGTAACACACTCTAAAAAAATGGTCAATAAAAACGATAACCATCATAAAAATTAAGTGTCTTTTATCATGGTCTCTGGCATTGGGATAAAGTAAGCACAACTATTATCACCATTAGAGGCACGCGCCATCGCACGCGGGACAACGCCAAGCATGGATGCAATCAGGCGCATATCCATCCCACATAAAGCATCTGTAGTTTGCGATAACTGATGATAGGGGCAATTGGTTGTTCGTAAAATATACCCCATCCCATCATGTGATTCTTCCCAATACGCCTGATACCCATGTTGATTTAGGTACTCAACAGCCGATTGCAATCGTTCCGACATCGAGAACCCTTTTACTTGAGCGGCAAATGCCATACTTTCGGCGACACCCTCCAAAATAACATTGACTTTTTGCGGGGGAAGTTGTGTCTGGATTTGATCCAAAAGCAATGCCGCCAAATTTTGGTAGTTATTTGGGAAAAATCGCAATGCTTTAGCGGTGAGGGTATAAATATGTTGTGGTCTACCGGGTGATTTTTTATGGCGACGTTGGCTAATATTGACTAAATCATCATCTTGTAATAACCCAAGATGATGCCGTACAGTCACCGCCGTAATACTCTCATCACGTCGTTTTTTGAGGATGCTTACGATTTCATCTACAGTAGCATCACCAATTTCATGCAAAATTTCTAATATAAGTTGTCTGGTTTCCTGCATATACATCACGCCTATCATCAAATTTCGCCTATTATAACATCATTCTCATAAAATTGCTGATATATCGGCAATTGTCTTACACAAATTCCCTTGTACAATTGCGCTGAGTGCATTTATTCATCCAATTCTAAGGAGAAAATGTCCCTTGAGCCTCACGGTAGCTTTTCAGGGTGTTCATGGCGCGTATTCAGAACAAGCTGTTCGCCAACATTTTGGGGAAGATGTCATCACCAAACCATACCCTAATTTTAGCGAATTGCTCGATGCCATCGCACATCGTAAAGTAGATTTTAGTGTATTACCCGTCGAAAATGCGCTGGCGGGAGCGGTCAACCAAGCATACGAATTGCTATTAGACCACGACTTGCGAATTCAGGCAGAAATCATTTTGCATGTCCATCACTGCCTACTTGCCCCCAAAGGCACAACATTTGACCAAATTCAAATCGTGCGTTCACATCCACAAGCCCTCGCCCAATGCGAGACCTATTTGCGTCGGCACAAATTTCAACCCATCCCCGATTATGACACAGCGGGTTCTGCAAAAAATTTGGCAGAAAACCCCACACCCAACACAGCCTCTATCGCTAGTCGTTTGGCAGGGGAATTATATGGATTGGATGTGCTAGAGACAGATATTGAAGATGTTAGCTTTAACTACACACGATTTTTTGTCTTGGGACATGATGACCCACCACGCGGTGAATACAATAAAACCTCTATCGTGTTTGCTGTTCGTAACCGCCCTGCCGCCTTATATGAATGTCTTGGCGAATTTGCAGAGCGTGGTCTAAACTTGACCAAATTAGAATCTCGTCCACGCAAAAATCGCCCTTGGGAGCCAATCTTCTATTTGGATTTTGAAGGACACTGGCAAGATACTCCCTGCCAAGAAGTATTGGCACGGTTGTTACATCGCACATCATTCATTAAAATGTTGGGGTCGTACCCTGCCGTTGTGACAAAATCAGTAGGCATATAAATCACAAGGACGAAACAGATGAAAAAATTGAATGTGGCTATCTTAGGCGCTACGGGCGCAGTTGGTCAGCGATTTATCCAATTACTAGAAAATCACCCTTGGTTTGAGGTGACAGAACTCATCGGTTCTGAACGGAGCGCAGGCAAAAAGTATAGTGAAGCCGCCAATTGGGTGTTAGATGGAGCACCTCCATCAACAGTCCGCGATATGACAGTCAAAGGTTTATTTGATTCGATTGATGCGCCATTGGTCTTTTCTGCATTGCCAAAAGAACCTGCGGTTGAGCGTGAACCAGACCTCGCCAAAGAGGGTCATGTGGTGTGTACCAATGCCTCTGCTCATCGTATGGCGACTGATGTCCCCTTATTATTGCCAGAAATCAATGCCGACCATA
>CALDGT010000670.1 GCA_937942935.1 uncultured Chloroflexota bacterium
AACTATTGGCGCATTACCAAGTCATCCTGCGCTGGAAAATCCGTATTTTTTATTCATCGGCACGATGCAACCGCGCAAAAATATCAGCATGATAACCCAAGCCTATCGGCAATTCCGCCTAAGCGCACAAAATCCGCCTAATTTGATATTTGCAGGCGCAAAAGGTTGGTTATTTGATGAATCTTGGCTAGAAGGTGATGGCATCCACTGGCTAGGATACATCAACGAAGCCGATAAAGGCGCGTTGTATGCCCATGCGCGAGCATTGGTCTTTCCATCGTTATATGAAGGCTTTGGATTCCCCATTTTAGAAGCGATGGGTTGTGGCACACCCGTCATCACCAGCACGACATCGAGTTGCCCAGAAGTGGCGGGGGATTCTGCTCTGTTGGTGAATCCAAGTAATGTGGATGAGTTGGTGCAGGCATTCCATCAGATGAATGAAGATGAAACCCTGCGCGAGGATTTGCATCAAAAGGGATTGATTCAATATCAACAATTTTCGTGGGAACACGCCGCCGAACAGGTGTTAAAAATTTTGGAGGGCATATGCGAATTCTCATCGTCCAAACAGGCGATATAGGCGACCTCATCGTCACAACGCCCGCCATAACCGCCTTGCGTGAAGCACACCCAGACGCGCATATCACCCTCATAGCCACCTCAAACGCCGCGCCTGTGGTGATGAATACAGATTTGGTAGATGAAGTCATCACTTTTGACCGCACCCAATTCAACAGTTCCACAGCATTCCTAAAACCAAAAAATTTACGTGTGATTGCTTCGCTTCGCAAACATCGGTATGATATAGTGATATTCTTCCGCCATTTCACCTTGCGTTTGGGGACGATTAAATTCGCCATGATTGCCTTTGCTAGTCGCGCCAAAAAACGCTATGGCTTGCAAAATGGCAATGGTTGGTTTTTGACCGATAGCATCCATGATGATGGATTTGGCGCAAAACATGAAGCACAATATTGGCTAGAGTTGGTGACATTATTAGGCGGAAAACAAGCCGATTATCCCACAAAAGTGCAAATGGGCAGTTCTCCTCTGCCAAAAAATCCGAACCAAAAGCGGATTGTCATTCATGCGGGTAGCGGGGGATATAGCCTCGCACGCCGTTGGGATGTGGAATCATTTGCACAAGTGGCGGATGAACTATATCAAAAATATCAGGCACAAATTGTCTTGGTCGGTGGAAAAAGTGATGATGGCATCGCGGTAGAAGCCTGTATGACCGCGCCAGCCGTCAATTTGACAGGACAAACATCGCTGGCAGAATTGGCGGGTGTGATTGCTGATGCCGATGTGTATATCGGCTCGGATAGTGGGGTGATGCACCTCGCCTCTGCGACAGGTGTGCCGATTATCGCATTATTTGGACCCAGCAATCATCAAGCATGGGGCGCATGGTCGCCCCATGGAAAAACGATTATTTTGCGGAGTGGGGCGGAATGTAGTCCATGCAGTTATGTGGGGCATGGCATCGGCGCACGCGAGGGATGTGCCGCGCGGACGTGCATGAAATTGATAACCCCACAGCATGTTTTGGGTGCAGTAGATACATTACTCACCGACACACCCATAACGACTTCTATCCAAACAGAGAATATAACCCCTATCTTGAATCGGGCATGTAAGCGTCAAACCATTTTAGGCTTACCCGTAGATGGCATCACCTACGACCAATGGATGGAGTCAATTGATAGCTGGATAAAACAAGGCAATTTTCCGCATCATGTCTGTACGGTAAATCCTGAATTTATGATGATTGCCCAAAAAGATACGATTTTCGCGGGGGTATTAAAACGGGCTTCGATTTGTGTGCCAGATGGCGTTGGCTTGTTATGGGCATCCAAACGACTCGGTGAACCCCTGCCCCAACGGGTGACA
>CALDGT010000671.1 GCA_937942935.1 uncultured Chloroflexota bacterium
CCACAGAACCCTGTTTGGTCGCGCCGACCCCAGAACCCACCGCAGAAGAAACCGCACCACCTTCACCCGCCCCAAGCCTAGCGATTGTCTCTGCACAATGCGTCACCGAATTGGTGGGCGAGGTCGAAATTAGCTTCTCCAATTTCGATTTTTACACGGTGAATGGTCAACAACCCTTCATGGGCGGATTCAATTATCGTTATCAAATTCGGGATGATGACCAAACCCTACAAGACCAAACCGTTTTGGCACAAGATGGTAGCATCATCATCAGCTTTACATGGGATAAGGCTTGGCGCAATAAAAATCTGTATTTAGATTATCAGACCGCCGAATCGGTTGTCAGTGGCTCACCCAGTTTTGTCTCGATGCCATTGCCCAATTGTTTGCCTGTGCTTATGCCGTTTGATATTACGTTTAGCCAAAGCTGTAACCCAGAGACAGGCATCAACACCCTCAGCTTTACCCCTGTCAATTACTCAACCTTAGAATTGGTCATGTCGCCACAAATCTTCTCCGATTCTATGTTGGCTTATAATGTCCAAGTGTCTGGTTCACAAATGGTTTCTTTGCCCATGACCAGCTCGACTGTGACATACGATGTCGATACCAACGGGGTTGCTTTTGGTAAGACGCTGTATATGAACCCTGCTTTCATCAATTACATCGCAGAAATGATAATTTTTGGCGAAGAATATGCGACTTTGCCCACTGGTAATTCTGCAATTGCGTTTGATATTGAATTGTGTGGCACGCCCGCCGAGCAAATTGGCGAGTTAAAAGCCGTTCAACCAACCTTTACATGCGATGTGGTGAACCAACAATTGACGATTATGTTCGATTACCTCACCCCACAAGATGTCATGACGATTATCTCTAACCAAGTTCAACAACAAGGTGGCGATTTTAATGTCATGTTGGGCTTGTTATCGAGTGCGATGCAATCGCTTGCGCCAACCACTTATTTTGTGCATGAAGGGGCAGTCTTTGCAGAAAATACGACTATCATCCAAACAGGCACCCATAACCCTGTAGATGGTGACTTGACCATTCATGTACCATATTCTGCCTTTGGTGTTGAGCAACTCTATTTAACCTATTTGGATTATCAACCCATCCTAGATTATCAGGTAGCGGTGGCGAATGCCGCATTAAACGAACAAGACCCGTCATCCATCCAACAACCAGATGAAACCTCTTTCTTTGTCACGGTGCCATTAGATGATTGTGGTGCTGGCTCAGAAATTGTGGCGACCTGCGAATTATATGAGGGTCAAGATGTGGCGGCATTCAATGTCACGGGTTATAACGTGCTTAATTATACCGTCAATACACAAGGGTCATTGCTCCAAATGCGCGAGGGTGTGCCGTATGTGTTGGTGTTCCCAGACCAAAACGGGTTAGCGACCATCACCTTTGGCACAGAAGCCAGTTCAAAAGAAATTGTGTGTGGTGATGGTATTGAACTGACCCCAGAGGCGACACCAGAACTCACACCAGAATCGCCAGAATTAACCCCAGAAGCCACCGAAACACCCGGTGACTTAGTATTGCCACCAACCCCACTCTTTACGGTGGATTCGGTCACTTGTCCCACACAAAATACCTTTACCGTTCAGGTGACGATTGGTGATTTAGATGCGTATATGGTCGCGTTGTCGGAGGTTTTGGGCGAAATCTTACCCCCAGAGGTTACTGGCTCATTCGATTTCATGTCAATCTTTTCTATGATGTCCTCGAGCTTCCCTGTGATTTTAACCCACACAGCGCCCCTCACAGGACTCTCGCCAGACCTAACGACTTTGGCGGGCATGAACATGAATTCATTCCCATTTACACAAGGGACACATACCTTCACCATAACCGCAGGAGAGTTGAGTGGTTTAGGGATACCCGGTACGGGGAGTATACCGATTCTATTGCCCGATGGTGTGCCATATTATATCAATATGATTAACCCATCTGCTTTTATATCTATCTTGAGTAGCTCACTCCAACCCTTATTGGATAAACATAATCGTGGCGAAACAGTCACCGAAGCAGATTTGAGTAGCCTTAACTCTGCATTCTCATCGAATGTGCTGGCATCGCTCATTTATAGCTACGAAATCTCCGCCGATACTGTGTCGAGCTGTGTTGTCGGTATAGGGAGTTTCAATTTCGATGTCGAAGTGACTGCCGTCTGTGATGCCGAAGCAGGCACCCACACCGCCACCTTTGTCATCAGTGGTGCCGATAGAATTAAGAACGCATTAGGTAGTGTCGGTAGCTCAATTCCATTCCCATACATCATTAATGGCATCGTACAAGGTCAATTGGCATTTGCAGATGGCTCGTATGATGTTGTTCTCAATACGAGAATGCCGTTATCGGTGCAATACATGAACCCAGAGTATGTCAATGCGGTTCTTGGTGGGGTTTTGAGTGGTGGCGGGACTCCGAGTTCTGATGTGCCACAACTCATCACCGATACCTTCCCCGGGTGCGGGATTGCGGGTGGCAATTTAGCCTTCCCAGAACCACCAGAAATCACCTTTGAAAGCGCCACCTGCCAAGGCAACCAAATTACCCTCACGGTCAATTTTGGTGATACTCAAGGCTATACCACCGAAGTAAACGAAATCTTTACCGTCCTCCTGAGTGGGCTTGGGCAAAATTTCCCATTCGATATTACCTCGTTTGTGGGGTCGCTGAATTCAATCGGGAATGGCATCCCTGTGGTGATTAGCCATACGACTCCGATTGATATTGTCTCTATCATGACGAGTGGCACCATGCCCACCAATCTCGTTGGTTATGGGACGGGTACAGGTGGCTTTACAGGTTCACAAAGTGTCACGTTTACCATCATGGCACCTCCACCCGATGGTGTGCCTGTATATGTTACCTTCCTGAATCCCTATCAACTGGTGAAGTTAATCACTGATATGTTCCAACCATTGGTAGACAAATTCAATAGCGGTGAAGTCATCACGCTAGACGATGTCTCTACAATCTCATCTGGGATGAGTTCGATAATGGGTAATAATCCGAGCGCGTTATTCTCGCAATTGCTGACCACGATTGAACTCGATAGAGAAGCACTTGGCGATTGCTTGAATGTCGCATTCCCCGATTTGGCAGTCACCGTCACCGAAGAATGTATCGGCAATACCAACCGTGTGACATTCACAATATCGGGCGTGACAGAATTTATCGCATTGCTGAGTGGGACTGGTATGCCAGCGAATGCGTTTTCAAACCTCCCAGTGCAATATGTCTTTAGCAACGGACAAGGAGGTAATTTGTTATTTGCAGACGGGGCTACCTCGGTTGATATAGATACCACAGGACTCAGTGAATTGTCTGTGGTATATTTGAACCTCGGTTATTTGAGTTATCAACTGAAACAATTATTGGGTTCTGCGGGAGATGAGTCACCAGCGCAATCCTTAACACAGAATCTGACGGTGTGTTCACTCGCCACGCCAGTCGTCACACCAACGGAAGAACTGACGCCAGTCGTCACACCAACGGAAGAATTGACGCCAGTCGTCACACCAACGGAAGAACTGACACCAGTCGTGACACCAACCGAAGAATTGACGCCAGTCGTCACACCAACCGAAGAACTGACACCAGTCGTCACACCAACGGAAGAATTGACGCCAGTCGTCACACCAACGGAAGAACTGACGCCAGAAGTCACACCAACCGAAGAAGCAACACCGACTGTTGAAGTGACACCAACCGCCGAAGTGACGCCGACACCCGATGTCGAAATCACCGCCACACCAGAAATCACGCCTGTGGTGACGATTGTCGTGCCAACGCTCGACCCATTGCCCACCATCGAATTGCCAGAATTGCCAACCTTGCCCGTCATCCCAACCGATAATGATGGTATCTGTGGGCTAACCTTGCCCTCGCTTGGTGGCTTGCCCAATATTGACCTCAGTGGTGCGGGGTGCGTTGCTCAAACAGAACGCCCTGTTCAAAATTGGTCGCCAATAACAATTGGTGGGGCGGTGTGCCTGCCAGAAATCATCTATCACACCAACGAAACAGGCGACTGGGAATTGTTCTGGGCATCTGCTAATCGTGCGCCAGAAAACTTGTCGGATGGTGTGGGCTTCATTGACCTCGCCCCAACACGCTCACCAGATGGGTTGTGGATTGCCTTCTCTAGCAATCGTGACGGCAATTGGGAAATTTACGCCGCCACGGTAGATGGTAGCACCGTTATTCGCCTGACCGATAATGATAGCGCCGTAGATTTTGACCCGTCTTGGTCGCCAGATGGCACAAAATTGGTGTATGAATCGAATGTAGACGGCAATTGGGAATTGCGGATGATTAACTTGCTGACAGGCGAAAAATTGCGCTTGACCGATAGCCCCGCGCCCGATATTAACCCCGCGTGGCATCCAGATGGCACAAAAATCGCCTTCCAATCATCACGGAATGACGGATTGTGGCAACTGTATGAACTCGATTTGACCACAGGCGCAATCACCCGCCTCTCGGATGGGACAACCGATGATACCGACCCCATCTATAGTCCAGATGGCAACAGTATCCTCTATAAATCATCTACCGCCGAATTGCGTAGCTTGGCAGTGATGACCCGCGAAGGCGTGATTAGCACCAGTGTGATGGTCACAAATACCAATGTTGCATCGGGTATTTGGTCTAGCGATGGGGCATATATCGCCTATGAAGAAACACGGATTGATGGCTCGCGCATGATTGTCATCTACGAAGTGGCGACAGGCGCAACCCGCCAAATGACCGCCAATGGTGTAGATGCGTTCTCGCCCGCATGGATTTGTGAATCGTATAATGTGGCGTTCACCGCCAATATCTTGGGCAATAATGATGTGTTCGTGTTGCCTGCTGTGCCGATGGATGGCGCTCCGTATGATATGTTGACGGTAGAACCCGCCGTGGGTGGCGATGCCAATCAACGCGACCCACAAAATAGCCCATCCGAAGAAAATGCGAGTCGGGGTGGCAATTTGCCACCAAAATAAGCAAATAGATTAGAATTGTAGGGGGGGACTAGCAAAGCGTATGTCCCCCCGAAAGATAATCAGCCAGAATTGTAGGGGGGGACTAGCAAAGCGTATTTATCATCATGTGATACAATTCCCCCAAGAACTCATCCCCCAACTACTTGCACAATTTGATAAACTATGCTACACTATAAATATCCTGCCCCCTAAACAGGATTTTATGGGAACTAACGTCGGGTGGTGCTTATGTGAATGCCTAACCCCACATGTCATATAACCCACCTTGTACGTCCCATATTGAGAATGTGTATGCACCCCACCATGATATAAGCAACTATCCCACAGGATTAACTTATCATAAAATGATTGGTGAGGGGCTTTTTATTGTTGTTCATAAGTCATTTTTGGCAATTCCACCACAAAACACGAGCCTTCACCCAATACACTCTCCACCGAAAC
>CALDGT010000672.1 GCA_937942935.1 uncultured Chloroflexota bacterium
GTTTCAAGTTGCACCAAAAAGCCATCTTCGCCGACAGAATAAATAATGAGTTGTCTATCCCACGACACAGAGACCAAGCGTGTACCATCTGGGCTAATAGCGAGGTCTTTGATATAGGTGTTATGCGGGAATAATTCTTGTGTTTGCACACGGCGTTCCATATCCCACACACGTAAACTAGCATCATCACTGGCGGCGATAAGATATTTTGAATCTGGGGTAAAGACAATGCGATTCACATTACTAGCAAAGCCAGTTAATTGCCCAATTTCGGTCAATTCCCATGATGTATCTGGCGATAAGACGGGTTCTTCGGTTTGGGCAGTGACGGGAACTAGGCTCAGGCAAATAAGAAAATAGACCCCCGCAAAAAAAACAGATACTATCTTACCTTTGCGGGTTATAAAAAATTGAGTTGCCATATCATTACCCTTCATACATCAGGCGACGCGGGAAATGCGTCAAAACCTCTGCCCCATTTTCGGTGATATAAATATTATCCTCAATCCGCACGCCACCCAGCCCAGAAATATAAATGCCGGGTTCAATGGTGAATACCATCCCTACTTCCAATACATCTTCAATATTGCTGGCAATTTGTGGCAATTCATGAATTTCGAGTCCGAGTCCGTGTCCTGTGCGATGTGTGAAATATTCACCATAGCCTGCTTTGGTAATCACTTCACGGGCGGCATTATCTACCTCACCGCATGTCACACCTGCTTTTGCAACCGCAGTCGCGGCACGATTCGCTTCAAGGACAATATCATAAATCTCGCGCATTTGCTCGGTGGGTGTTCCTAAACAAAATGTGCGGGTAATATCGGCGGGATAATCATTAAATCTGCCACCATAATCAATGAGCAAATATTCATCTTTGCCCAACACACGGTTCGTCACTGTGCCATGTGGCAAGGCGCTATTTTCGCCTGTTTGGACATGGGTATCAAATGCGAGGCTTTGGCAACCGGCTTCCATCAGATAACGGGTGAGCATATCGGCAATCTCACGCTCAGTCATCCCTGCTTTGACAACGGTCATCAGCCGATGGAGAGCTGTTTCGCTCATCCGACAGGCTTGTCGCATCAATTCGACTTCATCGGGGGTTTTGATGGCGCGAATGCCCAGTAAATTTTTGCCCACATTATGAATTTTTGTTGCTCCCGCATTTTCAAACGCATCCTTTTCAAAGACACGCATCGTTAACCCATCTACACCCAATGGCGCAGAGGTCAATTTAAGTTTTTTCACTGCTTCGGCAAATGCCCCTGCAAACCCATCTTTATCGTTCCAAACAAATAAATGCGGTTCTAAATCGGGACGTTGAGCAATACGTGGCACTTCTAATTCTGGGACAATAAATGCCAACCCTTCATCACTAAATAAAGCCACAGTCGGGCGCTTAGATAATTCAAAATCAAGACCTGTAAAATAGGTAAAATTTGCACCCGGTACCAATGCCACCGCATCCACACCTGTAATGCCAATGAGTTTGGATTGTCGGGCAGAATAATCTATGTTCATCTCTCAAAAAATCCTTTTCTGGTTGATATTTGATAAGGGCGCAAATTGTTGCGCCCTCAGAAATAGTTAAAATGTAATGCTCCCCACTTTTTAGGGTTTACCAAGCGTAGGCTTCTGGTGCTTTGCCAACAGGTGGGAAAATTTCATCAATGCGTTTGAGATGGTCTTCTGTCAATTGAATATCGAGGGTATGAATTGCCCCTGTGAGTTGTTCCATTGTGCGCGGTCCAATTATCGGCGCGGTCACAACGGGATTTTGCAATTGCCATGCGATGGCGACATCGGCAGGCTTTTCACCAAGTTCATCACAAAACGCCTCAAATTTTTCCAGTTGTGGCAAGAATTTGGCGCGGACATCTGCCCCGCGAGATGATTGACGGCGCTTGCCAATATCTTTTAACCCACCCAAAATACCACCCGCCAATGGCGACCATGGGATAAGCCCCAAGCCATAATGCTCACAGGCGGGGATGACTTCCATTTCAATACGGCGTTCTACAAGGTTATATAAACTCTGTTCGCTGACCAACCCCATAAAATGCCGATTTTTGGCGGCTTCGTTGGCTTGTGCAATATGCCAGCCCGCAAAATTGCTACTGCCAACATATAACACTTTGCCTTCGCGCACCAATTGTTCCATCGCTTGCCAAATTTCTTCCCACGGTGTTTCACGGTCAATATGGTGCATCTGATACAAATCAATATAATCTGTTTGCAAGCGTTTGAGGCTGGCTTCACAAGCACGTTTGATATGAAGTGCAGATAAGCGCCCTTCGTTTTGCCATTCGCCCATTTTGCCATAGGCTTTTGTGGCGATAATCACTTTTTCGCGTCTACCGCCCCCTTGCGCCCACCAACGCCCAATGATTTGTTCGGTGATACCTTCACCTATTTTCCAGCCATAGACATTCGCCGTATCAAAGAAATTGATGCCCAAATCTAAGGCTTTATCCATGATGGCGTAGCTATCTTCTTCGGTGGTTTCTGGTCCAAAATTCATCGTCCCCAAGCATAAACGGCTCACTTTTAAGCCTGTGCGCCCAAGATTTTTATATTGCATTATGTAACTCCTTTTGGGTAAATGAAAAAATGTCATTATTTAGGGGGTGTAAGGATTCACACCCCCGCATGTATCTATTTTGCCACTAATAGGCGTAAACTGCTTCTAATTCCTCGCGCAATTTAAGGTAACTCTTATATCGTGCAAAACTCACAAGATTTTTCTTGAGTGCCAAACGTACCCCACAACCCGGTTCATGGTCATGTGTGCAATTGCTAAACCGACATTTATCAATATGCGGGGCGAGGTCTCTAAAATAACCGTCTAATTCTTCTGGCTCAACATCCCATACATTCAGCGAGCGCATCCCCGGTGTATCTGCGAGATAGGTATTATCTCCATAAATGATGTAGTCAAGTTTAATGAGGGCGCTATCGCGGGTGGTATGCACCCCTTCTTGGTGATAATTGCTCACATTGCGAACTTGACGCCCCAAATTGGGTTGTAAGCAATTGAGAAGGCTGGTTTTACCCACCCCAGATGGTCCTGTAAATGCCGATAAT
>CALDGT010000673.1 GCA_937942935.1 uncultured Chloroflexota bacterium
ACGCCATTTATTCGATAAACTCGGATTTGTGCAAACCCGCGAATTATTGGTCATCCGTCGCCCTCCAAACCCGCTTACACCCAATTTATCGTATGATTCTCTCATGCCCATCACCATAGAAGGTTCAGAAATCCCCGCATTATTAGCTGGTCGGCAAGATATACCCTCTTGGATAGAAGAAACGCCATCCTTGTTGAATGCGGGCAACTTGCGCGGATTAAAACTCGTGAGCGATACGGGTGAATGGGGTTGGATTATTTTTCAGCGTAGTCCATTCCAACTGACCCATTTTGTGCTGAGTTATAATGACGATTGGTTGGCAAAAGCCCTTTTATATCATGTTCATAAAGAATACCCCATGCAAGACACGAAAATCGAAAATGTGGCGGTTAATGACCATTTATGGCAGATTTATCAACAAATGGGATATATAGAGGTATTCCGTAGGACAGAAATGTTCTTACATTTGAAGTAAATCGGTTTATTTTCTATAATGATTGGTAGCGTTTCCAATTATTTATTAAAACAGGGATGAATTATGTCCACCAATTGGCTCCATGAAGAAGCACAAATCGCATTAGAACGTCTTTTGCCACGAATCACCCCCTTATTTGCCGATAGCACCTTATATCCTCAATTTTTAGACCGCGCAAAACGCCATTTCCCATTGGCATTTGAAAATTTATATAAAATTTATAGTGGACGATATGATTTTTTTTATCATCTGGAACAAATTTTGTTGACCACGGCTCAAAAATTTTTAGACCGCAACAAAGAATTGCACAAGCTCGATAATCTACGTGAATCGAATCCAAATTGGTTCAATGACCCCAAAACCATCGGTGGGGTTTGTTATGTCGATTTATTTGCAGAGGATTTGGCAAAATTACGCAAACGGATTCCTTATTTCAAAGAATTGGGATTAACTTATTTACACCTCATGCCACTATACGCTGTACCAGAAAAAAATAATGATGGCGGATATGCGGTGAGTGATTTTCGGTCTGTGAACCCAAGTTTAGGGACAATGCACGACCTCGAAATTTTAGCCCACGATATGCGGAAAGCGGGCATTAGTTTGGTGATGGACTTTGTGTTCAATCATACGTCCGATGAACATGAATGGGCAAAACGCGCATTAGCAGGAGAAAAACGCTATCAGAATTATTATTACCTGTTCCCCAATCGGTCTTTGCCAGACAGCTACGAAAAAAACTTGCGCGAAATCTTTCCAGAACAAGCACCGGGTAGTTTTACATATA
>CALDGT010000674.1 GCA_937942935.1 uncultured Chloroflexota bacterium
TATTCAAATACTTTTGGTCGCGGGCATAGCGCAATAACTCATCTCTAAAATTGGGGTGGGCGATGTTGGCAATCGCCACCGCACGTTGCTCTAAGGTCATGCCCCACAAATCTATCGCGCCATATTCTGTCACCACAAACCGCACATCATAGCGCGTGGTCACAACACCCGCGCCCGGTTTCAGTTGTGGCACAATCCGACTGACTGTATCATCTTTGGTCGTGCTAGGCAGGGCGATAAAACTTTTTCCGCCTTTGCTACGGGTCGCACCACGCACAAAATCGAGTTGACCGCCCGCGCCAGAATAAAATTTTGTCCCAATGCTATCGCTACACACTTGTCCCGTAATATCCACCTCTATCGCCGAATTGATAGACATCATCTTGTCGTTGCGGGCGATATTGAACGGGTCGTTGACATATTCGGTGGGGTGAAGCTCAAAAATCGGGTTATCATGCGCGAAATCGTATAATTTGCGCGTCCCCAAAACAAACCCCGCCACCACTTTGCCCTGATGAAAGGTCTTGAGCCGATTGGTGATGACCCCTTTTTCTATCATCTCCATCACACCATCAGAAAATAATTCGGTATGGATGCCCAAATCGCGGTGATGGGTGAGTTGGCGCAAAACGGCGTCTGGAATCCCGCCGATGCCCATCTGCAAGGTCGCGCCATCGGGGATATGCTTGGCGATATGCTCCGCAATTTGTGTTTGGACTTCATCGGCAACCGAGGGGTGCATCTCTGGCAGGGGATACCCAACCTCAATGAAGTGGTGAATATGATTCACATGGATGAAGCTATCGCCCAAAATGCGCGGGACATTGGGGTTCACCTCTGCGATGACCATTTTCGCGCTTTCTGCGGCACTTTTGGTCACGCCCACTTCTACCCCATACGAGCAAAAACCGTGTTCATCGGGCGGGGATACTTGGATGACGGCAATATCCAACGGCAAGCGCCCAGAACGGAATAATAACGGGATTTGCGACAAGTGACACGGGGTAAAATCGGCTAATCCTTGTCCCACCGCCACGCGCACATTCGGCGCGAGGAACAAACTATTTAGGCGGATGTGTTGCGCCATATCGGGGGTGATATAATCGCCCGTCCCCATGCCGAGCAATTGCACCACCTGAACATCTTCTAGGGTGTTATAACGGCGCACGAGCGCACGCAAAAATTCTTGCGGTGTAGAGCAATTACCAGTCAAAAAGACGCGCATCCCGCTTTCGACGAGTGCGGCGGCTTGGTCTGCTGAGATGATACGTTTACGCCATGTGGTCATGTGTTTTTTCCTTTATATGGTTATTGTTGCCCTATCCTATGATGGTCGGTGGTGTGGCATCCGATTCACGTTTATTGCGGTGTGACATCCGATTCACGTTTATTGCGGTGTGACATCCGATTCACGTTTATTGCGGTGTGACATCCGACTCACGTTTATTGCGGTGTGGCACATCCGATTTACGTTTATTGCGGTGTGGCACATCCGATTTACGTTTATTGCGGTGTGACATCCGATTTACGTTTATTGCGGTGGGACATACGCTTCGCTAGTCCCACCCTACAAATCAATTGTCTTGTAGGGTGGGACTAGGGCGCTTGCGCCCGAATGTCCCACCGTTCATGCCCGAATGTCCCACCGTGACGAAAAAATCGCTTGTCGCCCGAATGTCTCACCGTTCATGCCCGTATGTCCCACCGTGACGAAAAAATCGCTTGCGCCCGAATGTCTCACCGTTCATGCCCGTATGTCCCACCGCGTAACGGGCGCACATTTCTGCACATCTCCACATCACCGACCATAGAAGGGTCTCTATTCTCATTTTATACCCCCACTATACCCCCAAATATCTCCCCTTACAGGTGAAATTTATCCCCATTTTGCGTGTCGTTCCTCATAAAAACGCGCACATTCTCTAGCGTACCTATCAAAATCTATCAAAAAAGGCGTAACTGCTGTTACACCTTTTTGATACACATCGCCTCAACCGATAGGGGATAATTTCACCCCTCAAGCATCTAAATTCACAATGTGCAAATGCGAATCGAATAATTTTTGCAGGTCATTTTCGAGGCGGTCTACATATAAATTAAAATGCACATCATCTTCTTCAATCGGCGTGAGGTGTTCTAATAGCGCCAACGCACACCGCCGATACATCATCAGCGACAGGCTTTCATCGACTGTTTGGGGAATTTGGCTAATTAATTTTTGGATGGTATCGCGCAGGTAAATCAGCAATTCCTGATGAATTTGCACTTGGATTTCGATGGTATTCGGCTGATTGGTGACATAAATCCCGTTGATGGTCAACGGTTGGTCGGATTGTTGATTGGCGGCGAGGATGGTCGCTTGAATATCATTGAGCGAATGGAGATACGACATGACCGAATTGCTCAAAAAGGCAACCGTCATGCCCTCGTTTGCCAATTTTTCGACAAGGTGATGATGGCGCAAATATAACCGTTGCAAGCCGATGGGCAATTGTTTTTTAGAGGGGTTGGTCGGTTCTTTATCCGACATGAATACGATGACCAACAATTCGCCCAAGTGCAATTGGTCGCCACTGCGAATCGGTTGCGGTTGGCTGGTCACTTTTTTATTGTTGAGCAGTGTCCCGTTGGCGCTATCTAAATCGCGGACAAAATACCGCCCATCGGATAAAAAAATTTCGGCATGTCTGCGCGAGACACCGAGTGATTTGCCAAAATAGGGGGTGAGGTCTACGGTTGGCGAGAGTCCGGTGGCGGGGTCGTAGCGCCCAAACACGATGGAGGTTTGCCCAACAAAGGTTAATGGGCTGGTTTGACCGGGTAACATCACCAACAAACTCCCTTTCTCTGCGCCTATCGGTTGCTCGACATTCGGCATCGAATCGGGGATGTCTTGGGTGGTGGCGGCTTGCTCTGCATCCGTCAGTTGTGGGATGATTTTGTTATCATGTGTATCGTCATATTCCCCAGTCATTCTTTCCCTCCTCATAAAATTTTGCGATGATAGATTCAATTTACCCGCCCATAATGGGGGCAGGTGGGATGATAATCCATAAAAGTTGTGTGTGTAGGCGCTTTCACCTGAGATAAGGACATTTTTATAAATTTACGGTTATTACTGGTTATTGGCATTGCGTGTTTGATGTGGGTGTAACATGATAATTTGTCGTGCAGTTACTTCGTGGGAAATCAATTAGCCAAATTTGGGGGTATCAACCACCGTTCCCGTTGCCATTGCCGTTCCCGTTGCCGTTCCCATTCCCATTGCCATTGCCATTGCCGTTCCCATTTCCATTCCCGTTGCCATTGCAATTGGGATTGCCAACACCGTTGCAGTTACCACTACCATTGCCGTTCCCGTTGCCATTGCCGTTGTTATTGCCATTGCAATTGGGATTACCAACACCATTACAGGTGTTGGTATTGTTCCCATTGTTATCGGTGGTCTCGGTGCCATTCCCGTTCCCGCTTTGGTCGTTATTGCCATTGCCGTTCCCATTATTATCGTTCCCATTGCCATTGCCATTTCCGTTGTTGTTGTTGTTCCCATTGCCATTATTATTGTTGTTGCCTGTGCAATTGGGGTTGCCAACACCATTACAATTGGCGTTTGCATTGGAATTGCCACCATTTTCGACAGGTGGGGTAGTGCCACCGTTTTCGATTGGCGGTTGGGTGATGACGATTTCTTCTTGATGTTTTTCGATGATAATATCGAGCCAACTTGGTGCCGATTCTTCTGTATTTGGCGCGGTGATGGCGAGTTTGAGGGGTATTTCTTGAATAGTCGCTGTGCCGATGGGTGTGCCATTTTCATCGAGGGGGATATTCACCGATGTGTTGGGCGTGACCTCATAGGTCGTATCACCAACGGTCACA
>CALDGT010000675.1 GCA_937942935.1 uncultured Chloroflexota bacterium
CATATCACCAAGATGATGCTCTGTCATTTGTGCCACACACCACGCAGAACTGCTGTCCATACCATCTTCAATAGACCAGCACACACTTAGGCACGCATGGATATAAACAAAGGCTAATATGCGTTTGTGGTCAATCATCAATTTATCTGCCAAAATTGCCGATTGCCGAAGCAACCGCGCCTCATCGCAAACCAACTTTGGCATTGTGATGGGGTTACACAAGGTATTTGCCACATCATAAGCCCTTTCTCCAATTAACCCTTTTGGGTCGAATGCCAACCATCCACGCTTGGGATGATGACGGATATTATCGTGATGAATATCTCCATGTAGTACACAAATTTGAAGCGGATTGCTTATTAATTGGTTTGCAAGTTGCGCCGCACGCTTAAAAATAGGGTCGGAAGTGGGTTTGTCTGCATGACGAAATAAAGAGCGAAATCTGCGTCTAAGTGTGGCGAGGCTGTTTATAGTGTGTGGGAGTGGGTGCGAATGCAATTGATTAATGACATCTGCGATGATAGTGGTTGCCAAGTCATCTTCACCACGCTCCACTAGTGAGGTCAAATTTGCGCCACTAGCATATTCTAATAAGTGCGCTTGGTCATCTGCTTGGATAAGCCGAACCGCCCCTAATCCATTGAAATGGCGTAAGGCAATTGCCCCGCCTGCTTCATCATTTACCCCGATAGGCTTCAGTAGTTTGAGGATGGTGGTTTCGGATTGATAGGTGACGGTATAAATATGGCTGGTAGCGGTCTCGACTAATTTTTGCGGATGGGTGAGTCCCCATTTTTCAAGATACGAATTGAGCATACTATTATTCGATTAAAACAGCTGTGCCACTCACTGTCACCATTAACATGCCTGTGTCAATGGCTTCATAACTAAGGTGAATTCCAACAATAGCATTAGCACCTAAATTTTTAGCCTCTGCCATAATATCATTCATCGCCGATTCTTTGGCTTCTCGCAGAGACGCTTCATAGACTTTGGCTCGTCCTCCGACTAAATTACGCAACGAAGCCCCAATATCCCGAAAGATATTCGCACCTAGAATGGTCTCGCCAGAGATAATGCCTAAATACTTAACTATTTTTTGTCCTTCGACATGAGGTGTGGTTGTTAAAATCATCAGATTTTCCTTATGTGTCATAAAAAATAGAGGGATTGCTCCCTCTATCAATATTATACACCAGAGAACAGATTATCCCTTCGCAGGGATTTTATCTGCTCCGCCTAAATAGGGGCGCAATGCTTCTGGGATGACCACACTGCCATCGGCTTGTTGATAATTTTCGAGGATGGCGATT
>CALDGT010000676.1 GCA_937942935.1 uncultured Chloroflexota bacterium
GGTGTTTGGCGAATGAGCAAATGCACAAACCGTCCTTTATACTCGTGAATCGGGATGAGTTGTTCTTCATGACCAGCGACCTCTTGAATCCGTTCATACGTATCGGTGGTGATATGCGCTCGCTCACCCCGCATGAGAATTCCCTTGTTGGATGGTAAAAGAACATCCTCAATCAAAATGCGGATATACCCCGCATTTTCGAGTCGCGTGCCATAATGCGAAACATCCATTGAAGCCCTAGAATTGGCAATAATCAATCGTCCACCATGACGCAGAATGGGTAATACAACCCGCAAAAATGCGTCATTGAGGATGTATTCAACCGCTACCACAGCATCGAAATAATTTTGCGGAAAATGCCATGATTGAACATCACCAGAAATACTCGTGAGATGAACATCGGGGCGTAATTGTGTCATCATCTCCCCGACCATACCATTCACATCTAATAACCGCAATTGCGATGCCGATGGTGGCAAGTGTTTAATTAGGGCTTCAATGAGGAGGGCATTAGGCTTCGTCATCTGCTTTGATAGCTTCAGTGATTAATTTACGGAGTTCTTGCCATTCTTCTCTGAAAAAGTGGAGTGTAACCGCGCCTAATTCAACATGATACGCAATTTCGCCATCTGGTTCTTCAGAAATCCAAACCGTATAATTTTCGGTTTCGGCGATTGTTTCTACAGGAATTTCATCTTCCATCTATATATTCTCCCTATTTGATAGATGATTATAGGAGCATGACAAATCATGTCCACATTATAACTCACATAGCAAGGGCGCAACAATGTGCGCCCTTATATCTCATTTGCTCAAAATTATCCGCGATTGCGGTCGCCACCGCCACCGCCACCACCGCTACGACGGTCGCCACCGCCACCACTGCGATTACGGTCGCCACCGCCACCACCGCTACGGCGGTCGCCACCGCCACCACTCCCGCCACGGTCGCCACCACCACGGCGGTCGCCACCGCCATAACCACCACGACGGTCTCCGCCACCACGGTCGCCACCACTACGATTACCGCCACCTTTTTTGTCAGAATCGCGGGCTTCTTGGAGTGACCAACCGAGTAACACAGCTTGACGGCTCAGGCGGACTTTACCAGAGGGGTCAATATCCACCACCATCACC
This sequence comes from uncultured Chloroflexota bacterium, assembly GCA_937942935.1. GTDB lineage: Bacteria > Chloroflexota > Anaerolineae > Aggregatilineales > Phototrophicaceae. The sequence continues at coordinate 1,138 of CALDGT010000676.1, forward strand.
ATAATTTCATCATTCATGCGGACTTCATCTTCTGGATGTTTGACAGGATGGTCAGACAATTGTGATACATGCACCATGCCCTCTTTGTTGGGCAAAATTTCGACAAAGACACCATAGGCTTCAATACGAGTCACACGACCTGTATAAATTTTACCCGGTTCGGCTTCTTCGGTCAGACCGCGCACTTCTGCGACAGCTTTATCTACCGATGGACCATCTACACCAGAGATGAACACAGTGCCATCATCTTCAATATCAATGCGAATCTTAAGGCGTTCTTGAATACCACGAACAACCTTACCGCCTGGTCCAATCACCGCGCCGATTTTTTCTGGGTCAATCTTGATGGTAATCATGCGTGGGGCATAATCACTCAAGTAATCACGCGGTTCAGAAATTGCACCACGCATCACTTCCAAAATTTGCATCCGCGCATCATAGGCTTGTTTGAGGGCTTGTTTCATCACCTCACCAGAAACACCCGTGATTTTAATATCCATCTGCAAGGCAGTGATACCGCGTTCTGTCCCCGCAACCTTAAAATCCATATCGCCTAAGTGGTCTTCTAAGCCTTGAATATCAGTCAGAACGGCGACTTTATCGCCTTCTTTGATGAGACCCATCGCAATACCAGCAACAGGGCGAATAATCGGCACACCCGCATCCATCAATGCTAAGGTGCTACCGCACACACTCGCCATGGATGTGCTACCATTAGAACTCATCACTTCACTCACCACACGAATGGTATAGGGGAAGTCATCTTCGCTTGGGATAACATAGCGCAGAGCAGTTTCGGCTAATGCGCCATGACCAATTTCACGGCGTTTTGGTCCGCGCAACGGGTAGGCTTCACCTGTGCTAAAGGGTGGCATATTATAGTGGTGCATATACCGTTTATCTTCATCTGGTGCAAGCCCGTCCATCTCTTGTGAATCGCTCGGTGTGCCGAGTGTCACAATCGAAAGGACTTGGGTTTGTCCGCGTGTGAATAACCCTGTACCATGTACACGGGGGATAAGGTTCACTTCTGCCGCTAATGGGCGAATGGTGATAAAATCGCGTCCATCTGGGCGAATCCCTTCATTCACAATCCGACGGCGCACTTCTTCGTAGATAACTTTTTCAATGCCCGCATTGATTTCTTTCACAGAAACTTTATCGGCGTCATTTTCGACAATCGCATTATGCGCTTCATATTCTTTGACTAAGGCTTCAGAAATGGCATCAATTGCCTTGCCACGCGCTTCGCGGTCGGTATTTTCGACAAGGGCTTGACGAATT
>CALDGT010000677.1 GCA_937942935.1 uncultured Chloroflexota bacterium
GTGGCGGGGGATATTACCATCATCGGGAATGGGGCAACCATCAATATGACCGCGCAAGATCGCGTGTTTAATGTGGTTTATAATCAACAATGGTCACGGAATGGCACGCTCACACTGAAAAACCTGACCATTGTGAGCGAAAATGCGGAACAAGGCGGGGCAATCGCCAACACGGGCGAGTTGAATCTGGAAGATGTGAGTTTTGAAAATGGGGAATAATTCTGTTCCCGCCGACTACCATACGATGCCTTGCGCCGTGTGATGCTGTGGCGTTATCCTCTGGAAAAATCGGTTATATACAGACGGGTTAGGGATACATCATGAAACACAACCATTTCAAATTATTTGCCAGTTTAATCACCCTGCTGATAGTCTCGCTTGGTATTGATGCTCAAACGATGCTTGTCATTAATGACGATGAATTGTTGATTTACATCAAAATGGATGATGGTCAAAAAACATATATCGCCCGAACAGAGGATGATATGTTTGCCTATATGTTAAGCGAAAGTGAATGTACATCTCTGTCTCCTGATGGAAGGTATCTAGCATTATCAACTGAAACGCCAGAAACATTCAAGATTTTCTATTTCCCTGCAATGAAACTGATTTATCAACAAGAATGGGATGAAACATGGAATCCTTGTTACTTGCGGTGGACATCCCAAAATACAATTGTGTTTTCTATTGGAGAAATAGGCTTAATTTCTCCTGATTTCACATTTGACAATTTTATGCTAACCGAGCTACCGCGAGAAACACCTGAATTACATGTTTATCCACCATTACCCAATTTCTATCCAGAATCAAGAAATAATTTCATCCTACAAAACCCAACTAATCCCAATATCTATTTTTATGAGAGATGTTTGACGGGTGATATGATTAATCAAGATGGATTTTGCCTTGTAACGCGGATGATTATTTATGATGTCGCAACAGAACAGGACATTGAGATTATTCAAAACGCTCAAGGTGACTATATGAGGGGCTGTGATACATTTATATATGCGGATGGTCATCGTATTAGCGAACAACTTGCTTCATGGTCACCAGATGGGCGTTATCTTGCTTATTTTCATAATATCAGTTTGGGTAATATAGGTCACTTAGGGATTTATGATTTACAATCGGATACTTATTTTGAAGATGTTGAGCGATTGTATAATCCCAATATTAATCAACCTTTTCGGAGTTTGTGGCTTGATAACACAACGTTTGTGCTTTGGCACACAGGTTTATTTTGGGAATCGACACAGTACAATAGTAGCGAAGTATTGTTTGTGTTTGCCCATGCCGATACACAAACCTATACTGTCACTGACCAACCATTTGATGTTCTCGGAACTCTTTACCCTCCAAATGGACAAAAAGGTGGAATATTATTTGTTGGCAAAGCTATTGATAGGGACTACGGACCTCAATGGGAAAATGACCCAAGACGAGGCGACCTTGTTTATATGTCTGCAACAACAGGGGAGTACACCGTCATAGATACCAATGTCACCGAAATCATCACATGGCGCTCCATCTGCGACTTCACGCCACTGGATAC
>CALDGT010000678.1 GCA_937942935.1 uncultured Chloroflexota bacterium
CCACTGCCTGATTAATCACACTCTGCAAAAATAACGCCGTCCCAACACCCGATACCCCACCCACAAAACCGACTAACCCCGCTTCAATGAGGAATATCGTCAAGACATCACGGTCTGTTGCGCCGATGGCTTTCATCAACCCAATTTCTTTGGTGCGCTCCAAAATTGCCATCGTCATGGTATTGGCGACACCAAATGCCGCTACAAGGAGCGCAACACCGCCCACCCCACCCAACATGAGGCGCATTGTGCCAAAAAAGCTGTTTAGACCATTCAAAAATTCCCCCATCCCGCCTGTTTGAAAGCCCAACTCTTTAATCGCACTCGATACACTATTGGTCACATCCCGATTTTTGGCGCGGACTTTGACATTTTCATAGACAAATTTTTTAGGGTCTAAGGGTGAGCCTGTATACCATTCGTTGTAGGCAATCACATCCTGAATCGGCAGGTACACCGAATAATCATAACTACCACCTGCTTGAATAATGCCCACAACCGTCAATTTTTCGCGCCTTGTCACCACACCTTCGGGGTCATACCGTTCTAAGACAAGGGTTGGTGATTGTGTGAGCAAATCAATTTCCACAGGCACCCAATCAGTTGCGTTGGGGTCATAAAAATTTTGCGCCACCGATTTACCGACAATAATCTCGCCAGCTTTTTCTGGAAATCTGCCCGATTCCAATATGATACCCATATAAGGCAATAAGCGCGGGTCAATACCTTGTGTCCATGCCCCACCATAATATTTATCTACAGTCAAATACCCACTTTGCAACCCAATGGTTGGGATAACGGCTTCTACACCCGGTATTTTCCAAAAGCTATTGACCGTAGCGATATCGAGTTTTGGGGCATTTTCTGGGTCTCCCTGAAAATTCCAATTGAGATACACATCAATTTCAGTCAGGCTGACATCGCTCCCAATCCCCGCCTCTGCCACTTGTTGCAAACCAATCGTGAGCGCAATCAACAAGATGACGGCGGCAGTCCCCACCAATACCCCGCCTGCCGTCATTGCCAACCGCGCCCGCGCCCGCAACAAATTGCTAATGGCTAGTTGTGATAATTCATAAAACATAATCTCAGCTTCCTAATCCTAACATCCCCAAGATGAAACGCCCCAACAAATCGTTATCGGGTTCTTCTTCTGTGGGTGGTTCGATTGGGGTGGGCGGATTTGGACACCCGCTTGCGTCTACACCAAAGCCTGTATCCCCTTCATCTGGGCAGGCATCAAATTCATCTGGGACAAAATCGAAATCACGGTCTTCTGGCATGGGTGGCGCTTCTGCAATTTCGACCTCATATACATACTCTAATTGGCGTGGTGTATTGAGTTCATCCACATAATTGAAGGTGATGATAACTTTCATCGTCCCTGACTCGGTGGGTGTCACCGCCGATGAAATATTGAGTGTCGCATCTTTTGCGATAACACCCGGTGTAAATTCGGCTAAATCGGTCACTTCGCCACCTTCGGCGCTGATAGCGATGGATGGAATTTCGACATTTTTTGTGCCGATATTTTTAATCGCCATCGAGACAGGCACATACGCGCCCACATCCGCCGATTCTGGAATCGGTGGCTCGAATGTGATTTGCAATTTGGGCGGGCTAATCACAATCAGGCTAATCCGCAAATTCGCTTGCACAGGGTCGGTTTTATTCGGTGAGCGATACCGCAAGGTGACTGGCAAACTATATACACCACTGCTAGTTGTGCCATTCACGATGAAATTTTGGGTCAATTCGACTGTACCATCTTTTTCGATACGCCCAACGTATAATGTTCCACCTGTTTCGAGTGGTGCAAATACAGTGCTAGGGGTGGTTGAACTACCAGACCCGCTACCACTGCCACCACCATCGCTCGGCGCATCTACTGTGCCAAAAGTGACAAATAATTCATCTGCTCCAACGTCACCGACATTGCTCAAAGTGATGTTAAGCGTAAATCTATCGCCCGGTTTTAAGACATCTGTCCCGACATCATACGCACTCACCAGCATTGAAGGCTCACTAGGGATACTAGCGATGATGGTCATCGTAAAACTGGTCTCAATTTTCTTTTCTTCACCTTTATGAAGATACGATAGCGATAATGTTTGTGCTTGCACCCCCGCTTTGGCATCTGTCGCCACAATCAATGGCATCACAAAGTTAGCAGTTGCGCCTGCTTCTAAATCGCCATAAGAAAAGGTATCACCTTGTGAACCGGGTAATAATACGCCGCCACTATTGACTTTAAGCATTAATTGGCGTGCCACACCTGTGCCATTGTTGGTAATTAACACTTCAACAGAAACAGCCTCACCAGCACGCGCTTGATTGGGTGTGACCATATACCGCGCCAACATCAATTGTGGGGCGCTATTATCTTCTGCGACGGTCACGCTCAAAGTGGCTTTTGCCGTGTAATTATTACCATATTGGTCACGATACGTCATCACAATTGGCACATTCAATGCACCACCCGCCGCATTAGAAGCGACCAGCACCCCTAATGATGTGCTGGCAATCGCATTTGGATATAAATCTGGCAAAAACGCATTTGCCTGACCGGGTGCGGGTGAAATACTTGTGCCTGCTTCAATCGCCACCGAAATACCTTGCGCCACACGACTCCCACGGTTAATCACATCAAAACGCAAGGTAGAAACACCACCCGCATTCACAACTTCGGGCGTAGCGACAAATCCTTGTACAACCAAATTCGGTTCACCCGGTTCTGGTGGCAATGTGGGGATGACAATCGGCGTGGCGGGTGGTGCTGGCGCAGAAATCACCGTGAGCGCATTGGGCAAATTTGATGCCCCGTTCACAGGGTCATTGACTTCAACCGTATAGGTCCCATTTGGCACAGTGGGGGGCAAGACGGCTGTCAATGCCGATGGGTTGATATAAGTAACGGTCAAAAAGCCAACATTCCACACCCGCACTGTTGTATTGGGGGTAAAATTGCTCCCAATGATAGACAACCGTGCTTCTGTGCCACTTTGCACAACGGCAGGCTCGACCCCAATTAAGGTAATTTGGGCAAATGTCGGCAGTTCTGGCGTAGATTCTTGTGCCGATGCACTCCAAACAGCGAGTGTTAATAGGCATAAGCCAATGAATAATATCACACGAAAAAATAGCTTACGCGACATCATCATGTTTAGGGTTTTCCTTTTTCTCTAAAGACACCGTTTTGAGCATGGTATCTTCAATAATTTCACCATCTTTAAGGTGAATCATACGGTCTGAATATTCGGCGACATGAGCATCGTGTGTCACGATGAGGATCGTTTTTCCTTTTTTGTCGCATAGTTGGCGAAGCATCGTCATGACAATCTCGCCCGTCTTGCTATCGAGTGCGCCTGTGGGTTCATCTCCCATGATAATCGGTGGGTCATTGAATAATGACCGCGCAATGGCAACCCGTTGTTGTTGCCCACCTGATAATTGATTAGGTCGGTGGTCAGTGCGCTCACCCATACCAAGTTGGTTCAGTAATTCATATGCCCGTTCTTCGCGGTCTGGCTTGGGCATCCCCGCAAACACACCGGGGAGCGCCACATTTTCGAGCGCAGTCATGGTCGGCACAAGATGAAATGCCTGAAAAATAAATCCGATGGTATTGCGCCGAAATTCTGCCAATTCATCACCACGCATCGATTCAAGTCGCTTCCCTGCGACTTCTATCATGCCGTCGTTGGCTTTATCCAAACCGCCCAAAACATATAATAAAGTGCTTTTACCAGACCCACTCGGACCCATAATCGTGGTGAATTGTCCTTCTGGGACAGCAAATGCCACATTTTTGAGCGCATGTACCAATTGATTGCCCAGCCGAAAATCTTTGCAGATATTTTTGGCGCGGACAATAAATTTTTGTTGTGGTAGCCGTTGTGTTTTCATGGAATAGCCTCTGATGTCATCTCAGGTTCAAGTGTCATATCCACCATCGGCGCATCTGGGGTAAATTCCCCCATCATCGCATCTGGAGTCATCTCAAACATAGGAGCGTCTGGGGTGAATTCCCCCATCATCGCATCTGGGGTCATTTCTTCAAACGGATTCATCATCCCCTCAATATCAGATGGCGGAAATTCGGACATTGGTGGTACTTCGATAATTGTTTCATCGGTAGGTGTTTCGGTAGATTCGGCTTGAATTGTACCTGTCACCACAGGGGTGATAATCAATAATGCCACCCAAGCGAGGATTACAAACATCACCACCAACCGATTGCCACCCAAGACCACCCGCGCCCCAAAATAAATCATCAACAATGACCACAACATAAATAATGTCGTCTGTGAGGCGGCAGATAAAATCAGTGACTGAAGAAATGGGTCTGCTGTGGCGTACATGGGGATTTCATCTACCAAGCCAGATAAGCCCACTTTGCCCATCACACCACCTGCCGCTATAAAAACGAGTTGGAGCGCCCCCATAACACCGAGTGGCAAACTGGCATAAATCGCAATTTGCACATTTTCGCCAATTTGGGGTGGTTTGCCTTTGAACATCGGCACGACAATCAGCATAAGGCTTAATACCGCCCACATCAAAACCAACCGTGTCGCCTCAACCAGCGCAATTGTCCAATTATTGACCGTTGCGGCAGGGTCTGCTGGGGTTGTTGAGCCATCATCTAGTGTTGGGGGCGCACCAAAATCTAATCCGCCGCCTAATTCTGGCGAGATAATCTCACCATTTCCCCCAAACGGGTCTGTTATAGGG
>CALDGT010000679.1 GCA_937942935.1 uncultured Chloroflexota bacterium
CTAACCTAATTTTGCCTTGCGTCCGATGTTTGTAAATAATTTCGCGGTTGATGTTGGTAAACAGGACACTGTAGGGTGGGTACTAGGGCGCTTGCGCCCGTATGTCCCACCGAAAATGCGCCATCCGCAAACGGGGGGGCATACGCCTTGTGGGACGACATACGCTTCGCTAGTCCTCCCCTACATGCCACCCTACGATTCCAATTATTTTTAGGGATAAAAAATAATCCCCCTGTACGGTTCTACCCGTTTTTGGGGATAAAAATGGGTTGATTTGCCAAATTTTCCCCTCAAAATGATTATGCTTGTAGGGTGGGTACTAGGGCGCTTGCGCCCGTATGTCCCACCGAAAATGCGCCATCCGCAAACGGGGGGGCATACGCCTTGTGGGACGACATACGCTTCGCTAGTCCTCCCCTACATGCCACCCTACGATTCCAATTATTTTTAGGGATAAAAAATAATCCCCCTGTACGGTTCTACCCGTTTTTGGGGATAAAAATGGGTTGATTTGCCAAATTTTCCCCTCAAAATGATTATGCTTGTAGGGTGGGTACTAGGGCGCTTGTCGCCCGTATGTCCCACCGAAAATGCGCCATCCGCAAACGGGGGGACATACGCTTCGCTAGTCCTCCCCTACATGCCACCCTACCATTCCCTCTTAAAATTCCCCGCCCCTAAGCGGTTAGCCATGCCCAAAAATGGGCAGATATGCCCTGATAGTAGGGGTACAATGCGGGCGGGACAATGGTCATCAGCAATTGTGCAAATTGTTTGCCCACCTCACCCGCAGGCTGATGCGGATATAATGCCACAAGGTCGGGATACAATGCCTTCAGTTGTTGGACATACTGGCGCCGTTGTTCTTTGTCTTGTTCTGCAACAACCCATTCATGTGGCTCAAATGGGGCAACCTTAAAAAAGGTGGTCGCATCATCGAGTGTATCGAGTTCAAAGGTATCTAGCGCGACAAACCCAACAGAAATAGGCGGGGCAAAGTGCATGGTTGTCGCCTCAACAAGGTGGGCGGGATGAAAAAAATAACTCAAATACACGCGCTGGTCAACATACGCCAGCATCGGATATGACCGCGACATACCGGGCGTGCGTAAGGCTTCTATTTGAGGGATTTGGCGCAATTTATTGCCCCATTGGTCAATGAGCAAAGGTTGTGTCATGCGTGATAATCCTTTTAATCCTTAATAATGATATACTCGGCATTGTTAAATTCCATCCAATCCTTCATAAAGTCATCCATCGGCAATTCTTGATACCCCCCCCAATTGGTCGAGACCAAGACATTTGTCGCATTGCCATTGCTATCTTGTTGAACCCCGACCACGGTATAGGCGTGGGCAGAACCATCCCCAACTCCAAATGAATCATCCACCATGGTGACGACATAAACCGAGTTGCCCTCAGAAATTTGGTCAACCAAAAATTCTTCTGCATCTTCCGCATCATTTCCAAAGATACCAAAGGGGTTAATACCAAAGACGGTGTTATCAAAGTGCATATGCTCATACTCAACCCCATATTTATCTAAAACTCTCTCTGCCGCTTTAAGAGGAAAGGCTTCACTGACCCCATATTCTTTCGCACTATCCGCTAAGATGGCATCTGCCTCGGCTTGAGAAATATCGACACCATTTTGAATGAGCAAATTCATCGCGCCATAAATGACACAACTCCCGCCCACTTGCCGAACATATTCATGTTCTTCAAATCCGGAATGGTTGGTAAAAAGCCACCCTTCTCCGCCATTGGTATGCTTAAATAAGTGACTATCGCTTGGAGATACATCCTTTTTGCCCGCGCTCCCCTCGATACCTTTACCATCGGTCAGAACAGATATATTGCCGCCTCCCTGAGACCGAAACAGATTACCCGCTTTTTCTTCTGCCTCGCGCATCACCCCCGACACATCTAATAGGCTACGCGCTACACTTTCAAATACACCCTCTAGGCGCACAAGGCTCGGCAACATCTCGGCGTTCATCTCATCAAAGAACTTTTTCGCCCCTTGCCCTGTCCAGCCACCATTTTGTAAAGATTCTAAAAGGGTTTTAAGGGTTTGTCGTGTGGTTTGATGATGGTCATATAACCCCTCTAAGCGCCTAACAACTTGCTGAATCGCATCGTAATCCATTTCGATTCTGTCCGTTGACATAATTGCTCCCAAACGGTTTGCTTATGATAAGTAAATACAAACCTCACTATAACATAATTTATCGTAATAATTGGTTTGAAACCGTGATATAGTGACAATTTCATGACATATATTACGATTTGAAATCATCATCCCTCAACAAATCTTACCCCCGACCCACAAAAACCCCGCAAAATTGGGGGTTCTTAAATGGAAATATGTCCACTTTGAATTGCACATCACCCAATGGGTGTTACAATAAAAAAGTAAGCGATGCCAACTCAAGGAATAAAAACACACCCACCCCTATCTTGTTTCTGATTGTCTCAGAAGCGAGCATTCAGCAAAAGCCAATTTTACCCCCCTTCTTTAATCCGATGGTGGGGAATTCGGCGGAGTGGATTGTTTATCATCGTGACTCTATCTTATCGTGTAGTGTGCATATAAGGAAACGACATGGCAGAAGAAACCACCTCTCCCCCCACACCCACCACCAAACAAACCGCATGGTGGGCATATACCCCAGACCAAGTATTATCGGAACTAAACGTTGAATTAGCAAATGGGTTATCTGACCAAACCATCACCGAAAGACGCGCCCGCGATGGCGAAAATAAATTGCCAGAAGAAAAGAAAAAGACATGGGTAGAGGCGCTCATCGAAGCCTTTACCGATAGATTGGCGCTCATCCTGACCGCCGCGGCAATCTTAAACGCGGTGGTGCATATCGCCAAAGGCGAATATAGCGAATTGCAACAATCGGCGTGGATTATGGGCATTGTGCTATTCATGACACTCGTCAGTTATATCACCGACCGCTCTGCCGATAGCGCCCTCGAAAACCTCAAAAATTTGCAAAAAGAAATGGCGAATGCCATCCGCAACGGCTTGCGCGTGAACATCGAATCATCGGAATTGGTGGTTGGCGATGTGATTGAACTCAAAATGGGCGACAAAGTGCCAGCCGATGCGCGGGTCATGCGCGAAAAAGATGCCATGCTCAATGAGGCGGTGCTGACGGGCGAATCGTTGCCGATTGCCAAAAATGCAGACCCACTCCCCACAGAGACCACCCTCGCAGAACGCGATAACATGATTTTTGCGGGGTCGTTTGTCACATCGGGCAACTTAACGGCGGTGGTCACATCCACAGGCGTAAACACCGAACTCGGCAAAATTTGGGAAAAATTGCAACAAACAGAAGATACACAAACCCCCCTCCAAAAACAACTCGACCAACTCGGCGATTTGCTCACCAAAGCGACACTCATTTTATGTGTTCTCATCGTCCTCATTTATGTGGTGGTGCAACAATACGACATCCTCACCGCGTTATTGGTGGCGGTAGCGTTGGCAATCGCGTTCATCCCAGAAGCATTGGGCGCGATTATCACCATCGCACTCGCACTCGGCACGCGCGAAATGGTGGGCAAAAAAGCCATCATCCGCAAATTACGTGCGGCAGAAGGCTTGGGCAGTGTGAGCGTGATTTGTACCGATAAAACAGGCACCATCACCTTTGGCGAGATGAAAGCCACACATATCTGGACGCATAAAACAGGCGCATTAGCGGTAGAAAATTCGGCAGACCGCATCAAAAGCGATGATTTGGGGCGCTTGATGGAGGTTGTGCGCTTATGCAACAATCAATCCGATGCCTCTGAATTGGCGCTCGCCACCCTCGCAGAGAAAGGTGGGCATCAGATTAGCCCACAAGATGCCCAATCGCGGGCGCATGAATTTCCGTTTAGTAGCGCGACCAAATGGATGGGCGTGGTGCATCCCGATGACAACGGCTACGCGCTCTATATGAAGGGTGCGCCAGAAATTTTGCTAGGGCGTTGCGATTTTTGGCACACCGCCAATGGCGATATTCCCATGACCACCGAATTACGGCGCGAAATTGAGCTACAAGTCAAACATTTTGCCGTAGAGGGGTATCGGGTGTTGGCATTTGTAGATAAATCCCTCACGCACGAAGCATTTGGCACAAGCGATTATGAGCAAGACGGCTTAACCTTTGTCGGATTAGTCGCCCTCTCAGACCCGCCCCGCCCCGAAGTATCGGAGACGGTCAAACTGCTGAACGGTGCAAAAATCACCGCCAAAATGATTACGGGCGACCGCCCCGATACGGCGGTCTCGAT
>CALDGT010000680.1 GCA_937942935.1 uncultured Chloroflexota bacterium
GAGACCTTCATTCATTTTGCATCGCACATTTATTTGCTCATCTTTGAGCGCACCACGCGCAAGACCAGCCTCCATGCCCAAAAATTAGGCTTGTTGCCATCTGAATTTCAGCGCAAACATTTATTTGTGCGCGAAGTGGATGCGATTCGTCATGCTTATGGCAATGCCCATATCACCGAACCAGACACCTTTAAGACGGTTCGGGATAGTATCCCTGTGGGGCGGGTATTGGAACGCTATTTGGGGAGCAAAAATTCGCCAAAAGATAATCAATACATTGATTTGCAATATGGCTTGTTACATTCCCTGCGCGATTATCTGAATGACCTGCATTATTATGTCGCGCAGAATGTGTAATCGAAGTCGCATCAAATTGTAAAAAATCTCCCGCATTTGCAAAATTTTTGTGCAATATCTCGCATACGATACAAAAAACCGTTACAATGATATGAGTAGATACACACAACTGCGTGTATCTACTTTGCGTATATAGTCGTAACGGATGTTGCGCCTCTGAGATGTGAGGGAAATGGATGAAACAGCGCATCGGTGATAGATACGAGTTTGACCGCGCTACCGACATCATCGGCAGGGGTGGGATGGGTACGGTATACAAAGGGATTGATACCACCACAGGTCAAATTGTCGCCATCAAACAATTGAAACCGGATATTATTGAAGATAACCCCGACTTTGTAGAACGATTCACCCGCGAAGCCGAAGCCTTGCGTCGTCTGAATCATCCGAATATTGTCACCGCGCTCGATACCCTTATCGAAGATGATGCCAATTACCTGATTATGGAATATGTGGGTGGCGGGTCTTTGTGGGATGAAATGCAAAATACCAAGCCCATGCCTGTCTCGCGGGTCTTACAAATTGCCCTCGATTTATGCGATGCGCTCACCCGCGCTCATCGGCTAAAAATTGTGCATCGTGACCTAAAGCCCGCTAATATCCTCATCGCAGAAGATGGCACACCGCGTCTGACCGATTTTGGGGTGGCACAAATTCAAGATAGAACCCGCGTCACACGCACAGGCGCGATGATTGGCACACTCAATTATCTCTCCCCAGAAGCCCTCAATGGCGACCCCACCGATGAACGGAGCGACATTTGGTCATTTGGGATTATGCTATATGAAATGCTGGCGGGGCGCAGTCCATTCCCAGAAGAAAATACGACCGCGCTTATCACCTCTATTTTGACCAAACCTGTGCCAGATTTGACCATTTTCCGCGCCGATGTCCCCCCCGATTTGGTGAATTTGGTGGGGAATATGCTCATCAAAGACCCAGAAGACCGCATAGATAGCATCCGTAAAGTGGGGAGTGAACTTGAGGATATTATCCGCCACGCCGATAGTAAAACCGACCTCGCGCCAGAAATTAAACGACAAATCATTGTCCA
>CALDGT010000681.1 GCA_937942935.1 uncultured Chloroflexota bacterium
CCACTGTTGTTACATTGCGCGATAATGTGTACCCAGAGACAATTTTAGGTGGATTTTTGGCGCAAACGCATAAACTCATCCTCATTTCTGAATATTCGTATAAATATTATCAGCAAACAGTGGGGCGTTTTTTCCCTGAATTTGATGAGCGAGCCACGATTATTCATAATGGGTTAGATTGGACAAAATTCACTTATACCAAACCGAATGAAATCTTAGATTATTTGCCCGTCCGACCAAAAGAAGGGCAACCTGTTTTGCTCCACCCACATCGCCCAGAAGCTACCAAAGGCATTTTTCAGACGATTGCGGTTGTAGATTTATTGGTGCATGAGCATGGCATATCTGACCTGATTGCATTTGCCCCCAAGTGGCTCGATTTGCAACTTACCCCAGAATTGAGCGAATTTTATGCGGGGATAGAATCGGACATCCGTCAACGTGGATTAGAAAAGAATTTTGTGTTTCATGGTTGGATTCCGCAACCATTGATGCCTCAATATTATAGTTTGGGGAGTGTTACCTTATCATTAGGCAGTTTTCCGGAATCTTTTGGCAATGCCGTTTATGAATCTTTAGGATGTGGCACACCATCGGTTGTTGCGCGAATTGCAACCCATCGTGAATTAGTTCCAGACCATTTGATAGATAAAGTAGATTATGACGATGCACAAGCCGCCGCAGAAAAATCTGCACAGATTATTAAAAATAAACGGCGGACAAGCAATGAAACAATGGCTTATATCCACGAACATTATTCAACAGAACGCCAATTGAAAGCCTATGCCGATGCGATTTTGAATGCCAAAGTGGTCTCGCCGATGCGTTATGCCCACCCAAAATTAGATGAAGAAACCCGTTATATCTTGCCTGTATGGTGCTATTTGACTGATAAGGGGGTTTATAATGATTTTTGGGCAACCTATCATCCGTTAGGATTATTAGAAAATGTGGTGAAAACTTATCCAAATGGATTCACACGCGCTCAAGCTGAAGCGATGGATGTTTCTGATGATGCAATTGAAATTGCTTATCGAGATGGTTTTTTAGTGCCAATTGCCTAAAGAACACCAATGCGATTCTAATCTAAAAAGTGGATAATGTGCATAAGTGAGAAATTGTTATCACATCGCGTCTGTATAGCATGTGATTATAAGACATCAACAAAGGATGTATTTGCGTGAAAATAGAATTGCATCATGAGCCAACAATATTTGAGACATTGCGCCCAGAGTGGAACGGATTAGTGAAACAAAGTGGGGCAAATACCCCGTTTAGCCTATGGGAATTCTTGGCAACATGGTGGGATGTATATGGGAATAATCAATTGTGGTTGGTCTCTGTACGCGATGATGGCGGAAAACTCATCGGTATTGCCCCATTATTTGTCAACGAAAATAAAACATTATGTAGTGTTGGTGGGTTAGATGTGACCGATTATTGTGATTGGATTGTCCACCATGATACGCCTGATGTTTATGGTGCGATTTTTGACTTTTTGAGCAGTCATAAAGCCAATTTTGGGGAGATGTCGTTTTATAATCTGCGCCCCGATTCTGCTACTTATTCTGTTTTATGTGGCATATTTTCTAAGGGTATTCCTGCTGTTCAAACGCAAATTGAAGTGACACCACAAATTCAATTGCCATCTACATTAGATGACTATTATGAGATGCTAGATAAAAAACAGCGTGGTGAATTGCGCCGTAAAATGCGCCGAGCCGAAGCAGGTGTGGATGAAAAGATTGATTGGTATGTGGTGGGCGCTGAACACAATATTCAATCTGAGATTCAAAAATTCTTTGGCTTGATGGCATCTAGTAGCCCACAAAAAGCCGAATTTCTCCAAAATCCTCAACATAAAGCCTTCTTTGAGGCGCTCATCCCACGCATGTATGAGGCAGGTGTGTTGCATTTGGCATTTTTGCGGGTAGATGGTGAGGTGGTCGCTAGTTATTTGAATTTTGATTATGAGGGGCGCATCTGGGTTTATAACTCTGGATTTTCGTATAAATATGAGTCACTGAGTACAGGGATTGTATTGCTTGTGTATCTTATTGAAGATGCAATTAAGCGCGGTTATACCGTATTTGACTTTTTACGTGGGAATGAAACTTATAAATACCGCATGGGTGGATTAGATGTGCCGTTATACCAATTGAATGTGACCCTTTAGTGTGATAGGCGAATTGCTATGAGCATTAAGCGTGTGATTATGTTGAGCGTCCATACCAGCCCACTTGCTCCACTCGGTGGCAAAAAAACGGGCGGGATGAATGTTTATGTACGTGAATTGGCAGAAACATTAGGTGAGATGGGGGTTGAGGTGGATATTTATACCCGTAAATCTGCCCCAGACCAACCCGAAGTGGATATTTCTTTGGGGACGAATATTCGGGTGATTCATGTCCCTTGTGGACCTGCACAGGTCTTAGACCCCGATGCGGTGTATCCGTACTTATCGCAATTCACAGCAGGAATTTTTGCGTTTATTGCCAAAGACCCACAACCATATGATATTATTTATAGCCATTATTGGCTCAGTGGTTGGGTGGCGTATAAACTCAAAGAAGTGTGGAATATCCCGATTGTGCAGATGTTTCATACATTAGGTCACATGAAAAACCGGATTAGTTCAATAAAATCGGCGTTGCCAGATGTGCGAATTGCTACAGAACGCCAAATTGTAGATTGGGTAGATGTTATTATCGCCGCTACTCCTGCTGAATATAATCAGTTGTTGTGGTTGTATCATGCCGATAGGCGCAAAATCGCCATCATCCCGCCCGGTGTAAAAAGTGATATGTTTAAGCCGATTCCGCAAACAATTGCCCGTCAAAAATTGGGGTTTGATGAAAATTGCAAATTATTGTTGTTTGTAGGCAGAATTGAACCTCTAAAGGCGGTTGATACGATTTTAGAGGCGTTGTCTATCATCCAAGATACACAACCAGATGCGCTCAAAAATGTTTGTTTTGCGGTGGTGGGTGGCAATCCACAAGACCCAGATGCAGAATTAGCGCGTTTATTAGAGATGGTTCGGGCATTGGGATTAGATGAGGTGGTGCAATTTATGGGCGCAAAATCGCATGAATTGTTGCCCTATTATTATGCTTCTGCGACAGCGGTGATTATGCCATCTGATTATGAATCGTTTGGGATGGTTGCATTGGAAGCGATGGCATCTGGCACACCCGTAATTGCAACCGAAGTCGGCGGATTAGCGTTTTTAGTGCGCGATGGTGAGACAGGGTATTTAGTGCCTGTGCGCGACCCGCAAGCCCTAGCAGAACGGATTTTGATTTTGCTCACTGATGGAGCAAAACGACAAAAACTGGGCGAGAATGCGACGCATCTCGCCCATCAATATGATTGGTCAGCGATTGCCAACCAATTGATTACATTATTCCAAGACCAAATTCGGCGGAATGTGCCGATGGTGGTCAGCCTCCGTAAGAGTTCGGGGTATTTGCCACCACTGCATTGATATATGGGTCTTTTTCTGTGACTTCGACAACTTTGGTTTCATCAATAGTGTTTTGTCCCTTGTGATATAACACATTGTTGAAACCATCGTAACGATAACGACGATTCACCCAACCATATAAGTTATGACAAAAGACCACATTGAATTGGACAGCTTCATCTTCTGCGATAATCTTTTCGTCAATAATCCAAACAGGGGCATATTGTGATAGGTGTGGTATTACTTTGGCATCGCGTTTTTTCAATAATTCGGTTTTGAAGTCCATATTACAAAACATCCTTTGAATTCATCTGGCAAACCACATAGAATATTTTAACGGTTTTAATAGGTTTTGTCCAAAATAATTGTTAGGGTGATGGTTATGAAACATGTCTTATGGTTAGTTATCGTAATCCTATTTTCTGTGGTTGTTTCACCAACCCTCGCGCAGACTCCGACTGCATGGGAATTATTAGGTGTTCTGAATGAGGCGCGGGTTGCCAATGGATTGTTGCCCCTCACAATGAATACCCAACTCACAGAGGCGGCGCAACGCCATAGTAATGATATGGCGCTTCAAGATGCGCTTTTTCATCAGGGGAGTGATGGCACATGGTTTTGGGATAGGGTGAGTGCCACAGGTTATCCTTTGGTGAATGGTGCAGAAAATGTGTTGTATCGGTTTGATACCAGTGGGGCGGGGGCATATGCTCAGTGGCGAGATAGCCCCGAACATAATGGCAATATGGTGAGTGCATTATATGTTGAGGTGGGGATTGCCTATGCGTATAATGCCAATTCTGGAAAATATTATTTTACGATGGTGCTGGGTTCGCGTGCCGATTTTTTGCCACCGACATCAACACCAGCACCACTGCCAACCAGCACACCTATTCCGACCATAACCAGTGTTCCACCAACAAATACGCCTGCATCTATAGCACCGACAAATACGCCTACACTTTTACCTGCAACATTTTCTGTATTGGCGACATGGACACCTGTCCCAACCTTGCCCCGTATTTTTACACAAGCCAATTGGCTACCGCGCCGATTATTTTCGTTTAACCGGACGATTTGGGTTATTCCTACGCCCACACTTATCCCGCCAACACCAATGCCGACCAATACCCCATTCCCGACTAGCACACCACGCCCGATGGATTTGCTTTTGGTCTATAACTACGAGAGTTTTACCGTAATGAATATCTCTGGCAGACCGCTTTACATGGATGGCTTGTCATTTTATAGCCCAACAGGTGAAATGTTTGGGCGGGTTTGGGATAATGGTTTTATGACGGCATCACTCAATGCGTTTCCAAATGGGGATTGTTTGCAGGCATGGAATCGAGATTTTACCGAATTGCCAAAACCTGATTTTTGTGGGTATCGCCATTCATGGATGCGTTTAAGTGATTTGGAAACCTTTTGGTGGAATACAGATACATTTGATGTGTATCAGTGGGAAAATCGTGTTGGTGTGTGTGTGGTGAGCGCAGGACGGTGCGAAATTAATTTGTCAGATATATTGCCTGCACCTACGGCGATTCCTTCTGTGAATAACCAGACTAATAACACCACAAATAATAATCAGACCACCAACCCACCCGTTAACCCGACAGAAACAGTTACATCCAGAGGGGTGGCAGATGTTCGCCTAATTTATACGGCTGAGTCATTCACGCTGATTAATACCGCAGGGCGCAACCTTAATTTATCTGGACTGGGATTTGGAGGTGAAGGCGGGTTAATGAGCTTAAGCGAATGGGATAACGGATTTTTGAGTCGTCCATTATATGATTTTCCGAGTGGAGATTGTTTGCAGGCATGGCAAATTGGTTTACAAAATCCACCCAGCAAACCCGCCGAATGTACTTGGCGACATGCTTATTTGACTGTGGCAGATTATCGGATGTTTTGGTCACTTGGGAATGCTTTCACAGTAAGCATGGGCGGAAATGTTTTGGCGACCTGTACTGTATCGGTGGGTGTTTGTGATTTTAATTTGCCGTAACTTGCATGAATGTGTACTGGCGGACAGATGCTATCGTTAGTCCGCCAGTACCGTTCTATTTTTTGTGCTAATAAATTCTTTTGGTGATGGTGCATAGATAAAATGGATATGCACCATTTTTATTTTGTGCAGACTAACGATAGAAAATCTAAAAAGTAAGAATCATAATAGAGCAATTCGTTTTTTAGCATCACACATAAAAGGATTCACCATGAAAACGGGCGTTAAAAAAGTTGTTTTGGCATATAGTGGCGGGTTAGATACATCGGTAATTGTGCCATGGCTCCGTAATAACTATGATGGTTGCGAGGTCATCTGCTTTTGTGCCGATTTGGGTCAAGAAGAAGAACTTGATGGACTTGAGGAAAAAGCCATCAAATCGGGGGCGAGCAAGTTATATATCCGCGATTTGCGCGAAGAGTTCCTGCGCGATTTTGTGTTCCCAACGATGCAAGCGGGCGCAGTTTATGAGCGTGAATATTTGCTTGGGACATCGTTTGCACGCCCACTCATCGCCAAACATTTAGTCGAAATCGCAGAATTAGAAGGCGCAGATGCTATCGCGCATGGGTGTACAGGCAAGGGTAATGACCAAGTGCGGTTTGAACTAACTGCAATGGCGCTCAATCCCAAACTGAAAATTATTGCTCCGTGGCGTGAATGGAACATCCGTAGTCGTCAAGATGCGTTGGCATACGCGCTAGAGTTTAATGTGCCTGTATCTGCGACAGAAAAATCTATTTATAGCCGTGACCGCAATATTTTTCATCTTAGCCATGAGGGTGGGTTATTAGAAGACCCTTGGAATGAACCCGAATCGGCGATGTTTGTGCTGACAACCGACCTCGAAAAAGCCCCAGATGAGGCTGAATATGTCGAAATTGGTTTTGAAAAAGGTGTTCCTGTAAGCCTGAATGGTGAAAATTTAGACCCCATCGCGTTATTTCAACGGTTGAATAAATTAGGTGGCAAACATGGTATTGGGCGTGCAGATATTGTCGAAAATCGGCTCGTGGGCATGAAAAGCCATGGTGTTTATGAGACACCGGGTGGCACATTATTGCATCGGGCGCATCAGGCACTTGAAAGCATGTGCCTCGATAAACACACCATGCACTATAAAGATTTTGTGGCGGTGAAATATGCAGAACTCGTTTATAACGGCATGTGGTATACGCGCCTGCGTGAAGCACTCGATGCCTTTATCCAAGTCACGCAAGAATTGGTGACTGGTGTTGTTCGGCTGAAATTGTATAAGGGCAACATCATCATCGCAGGGCGCAAGAGTCCATTCAGTTTGTATCGTGAAGATTATGCCTCGTTTGGCGAAGAAGATGTGTATAACCAAAAAGATGCAGAAGGATTCATTGCGTTGTTTGGCTTGCCAATGAAGGTCGAAGCCTTGCTGAATATTGATGGTGGTGGGGTTAGTCGGTATCGTAAACCCGACTATAGCCGATTCAAACGCGATTAATAATTAAAAAATGACATTTGACACCCCGAATATGGGGTGTTTTTGATTATGACAGATGCTCAAACTATGTTATGTTAGGATTATGAAGCAAACATCATAGCATAAGGGGGCGTTATGTCTCAAGAAAATTTAGTTGGACAAACGTTAGGTCAATATCAGCTACGTGAATTACTCGGTGTTGGGGGAATGGGCGCAGTATACCGTGCCTATCAAATTAGCCTCAAGCGCGAAGTGGCGGTCAAAATTATCTCACCAGAATTGGTAGATAAGCCCGATTTGATGGCGCGGTTTATCCGTGAGGCAGAAATTTCTGCGAAACTGGAACATCCAAATATTGTCCCTATTCATGATTTTGGCACACAAGATGGTATCACATATGTCGTTATGCGTTTATTGACGGGTGGGGCATTATCACGCCGAATAGAACAACGCATCCAAGAGGGTAATAAACTCATTTCATTGGGCGAAATAGCCGATTTACTTAAGCAGGTCGGGAGTGCTTTGGATTATGCACATAGTCATGATGTGATTCATCGAGATATAAAGCCTGCCAATATCATGTTTGATAATCAGGGTAAGCCGTATGTGGTGGATTTTGGGATTGCCAAACTCATACATGGTGGGACTGGATTCACCCAAACGGGTATGGCGATGGGGACGCCAAATTTTATGCCTCCCGAACAGTGGCGTGGCGAAGATTTGACTCCGCAAGCCGACCAATATGCGTTAGGTGTGATGATATATCAATTGCTCACAGGGCGATTGCCATTTGAGGCGGATAGTGCATTTGCACTCATGCACAAACACCTAAATGAAATGCCTACACCATTAAATGTGATGCGACCCGATATCCCGTCTGCGGTTATTACTGTGATTAATCGGGCATTGGCAAAAGAACCGAGCCAACGTTTTTCATCTTGCACTGCATTTGCCCAAGCCTTTGAATCGGCGATTGAAGGCAATCGTGGCGAGGCTACGAATATGTTTATGTTCAAAGTGCAACCAGTTAAGCCGAGTGTAACCCCTATTTTTGCACCACACACTCCTATTGATAATACCCGCGTTCCGCAACGGTCAAAAAATTGGTTAATTGGGATATTGGCGCTTGGGTTGATTACTACTGTGATATTGTTATTGGTGTTATTGAGCAGGCAACCGCAAATCGAATTGGTCGCAGTGAATATCACGACTACAGGGACATCTGATGTTCAAGATAGTTCAATGCACACGGCTGAATTTTTCACACCGATATCAACACCAGATATAGATGCGACTGTTGATGCGCGGATTACACAATTATATTTTGAACAACAAACACAGACTGCAACATCTTTTGTGCCTTCTGTTACGCCAACGGTTACATTGATGAGAACAATGACTTCAACACCGACCCCATCGTTAATACCTACAGAGACCACTACGCCAACATCCACGCCAACGATACCCCCAATTGCGTTTACACCTGTGGCACGGAATGAGGATTGGACCCCAATTGAACGTGATTTTGATGGTGTGATGATGGTTTTAGTCCCTGCTGGGTGTTTTATGATGGGTACAGAAGGCAATTACGATGCAGAACCCGTTCATATGCAATGTTTCGATGAACCATTCTGGGTTGATAAATATGAGGTGTATTTAGCGCAATTTGAGGATTTTGGTGGCGAA
>CALDGT010000682.1 GCA_937942935.1 uncultured Chloroflexota bacterium
TTCAATGGCATAATGACCGCTATCTCCTTCAATCACCACTTGTAAAGACCGCTTATCGGTGATGACCGAATACAAACCACCATCCAATGCCAAAAAATCTACATGGCGAGGTTCTCCGTTGACCGAAATATTCCCTTGTGGGTCAACTTCAATTTCATATTGTTTGTCGTTGATTGTCGTGACGTATTTCATTTTTGCAACCTCTCCCAACGACTCACCCATTTCCAGTTACTCGAATCGCGCTTGGCAGGTGCAACTACCTGATTCGCCAATTGGCGTTTGCGATGTTCATACAAAGTGGCGGCAATAGCGGCGAGTTCATATTCTTCATCGCTCACTTCGGTTTCATAGGTGGTCATACTAAAGTTTTCTTCGACAAATTTGGTGTGAATTTGTCCAGCGATGAACTTAAAACTATTGAATAAATTGATATGGAATGGGATATTATGCTTTAGTCCCATAATCGTATATTCTGCCAATGCACGACGCATTCTGAGCATCGCTTCAGAACGGGTCTCGCCCCATGTGATGAGTTTGGCTATCATACTATCATAATATGGGGTGATTTCTGAGCCACCATACACCCCACCATCCACGCGGACACCGGGTCCCGATGGGGTAATCAATGTGGTGATTTTGCCCGTAGAAGGCATGAAATTGGCATAAGGGTCTTCTGCATTGATACGGCATTCTATCGCCCAACCACGCGGTTGAATCACACTCTCAGTTGGGGTCATTTGACGACCTCTGGCAATACGAATTTGTTCCTTCACCAAGTCTACCCCAGTCACCAATTCTGTGACAGGATGTTCTACTTGCAAGCGGGTATTCATCTCTAGGAAGTAATAATTCTTGTCTTTATCTACCAGACATTCTATTGTACCCGCATTGATATATCCCACAGAACGCGCCGCATCAATTGCCATGCGTCCCATGCGCTCGCGCAAATCTTCATCCAAAATGGTGCTTGGCGCTTCTTCGACCAATTTTTGATGACGGCGTTGAATACTACACTCGCGCTCACCTAAATGCACAATATTGCCGTGCATATCGGCTAAAATCTGAAATTCAATATGACGCGCATTCAACAGCAGTTTTTCTAAAAAGACATCGCCATTTCCAAAGGCGCTTTCTGCCTCACGGCGGGCAGTCGCCAATGCTTCTGCAAAATCTTCTGCTTTATGGACAGCACGCATCCCCTTGCCACCACCACCAGCCGTTGCCTTGATGAGGACGGGAAAGCCAATTCTTTCTGCCGCACGCATCAATTCTTCATCTGGCAACCCTGCTTCTGTACCGGGTACCAGTGGCACATTATACTTTTGCACCGCCATCCGCGCCGAATGTTTATCACCCATGGTTGCAATTGCTTGTGGCGGTGGTCCAATCCAAGTTAACCCTTCATCAATGACCATTTGGGCAAAATTGGCATTTTCAGATAAAAATCCATATCCCGGATGAATCGCATCTGCACCTGTCAATTTGGCGGCTTCGATGATTTTTTCCATCCGCAAGTAACTTTCACGCGGTGGGGGTGCGCCGATATGCACAGCTTGGTCTGCATAACGGATATGCAGGGCGGTGCGGTCTACATCGGAATAAACACCCACGGTTGGAATGCCCAAATCACGGCAAGCGCGGATGACTCGCACCGCAATTTCGCCACGATTGGCAATCAATATCTTGTTAATCTTGTTGATTCCCTTCACTTCTGAAGTATTTCGTCCCATGTGTATATCGCCTCCCTTATAACGGCATGTTGCCATGTTTTTTCGGCGGATTGGTATCACGTTTATTCTGAAGCACCTGCAAGGCATTAATCAAAATAGCACGAGTATCGCGGGGTTCAATGACATCATCAATAAAACCTCTGCTGGCGGCGATATATGGATTCGCAAATTTGGCACGATAATCATCTGCCAATTCCTTTTTGCGTGCTACAGGGTCTTTTGCTTCTTTCAATTCACGACGATAAATAATTTCGACAGCCCCCTCGGGACCCATCACAGCAATTTCGGCGGTGGGCCATGCCAAGTTCAAATCGCCACGCATGTGCTTGCTACTCATCACGCAATATGCCCCGCCATACGATTTACGAGTGGTCACAGTCAGTTTTGGCACAGTCGCTTCGCAGTAGGCATACAACAACTTCGCCCCACACATGATAATGCCGTTGTGTTCTTGGTCTGTACCGGGCAAATAACCGGGGACATCCACAAAGGTGATGATGGGAACATTATAACAATCGCACATACGAATAAAACGTGCGGCTTTTTCGCTGGCTTTAATATCCAACACACCCGCCAAAACCATTGGCTGATTCGCCACAATCCCAACTGCTTGCCCACCCAAACGCGCAAACCCAACCACAATATTTTGGGCATATTCTTCGTGAATTTCAAAGAAAATCCCGCCATCTACCACTTTGGTGATGATGTCTTTCATATCATACGGTTTATTGGGATTTTCTGGGATAATGGTATCTAATTCAGGGTCGGCACGAAGCGGGTCATCAGTTGTGGCTTCAAATGGAGCATCTTCCATATTGTTTTGTGGCAAGTAACTCAAGACTTCGCGCACCATCAACAAGGCTTGGGCTTCATCATCTGCAATAAGATGTGCTACGCCACTCTTAGAAGCATGAACACTCGCCCCGCCCAGTTCTTCAAAGGTCACTTCTTCATTCAACACTTGTTTAACCACATCAGGACCCGTGATAAACATATAGCTGGTATTTTTGACCATAATAATCAGGTCTGTCAGTGCAGGGCTATACACAGACCCACCTGCACAGGGTCCCATA
This sequence comes from uncultured Chloroflexota bacterium, assembly GCA_937942935.1. Classification (GTDB taxonomy): domain Bacteria; phylum Chloroflexota; class Anaerolineae; order Aggregatilineales; family Phototrophicaceae. The sequence goes on from CALDGT010000682.1 coordinate 2,804, forward strand.
ATCACGCTAATTTGAGGGATAACCCCGCTTGCCATGGTGTTATGCAAGAAAATTTCGGCATACCCCGCCAAACTTTCGACACCCTCTTGAATCCGCGCACCACCACTATCATTTAAGCCAATAACAGGTGCGCCCGTTTTCATCGCCATTTTCATAACTTTGAGGATTTTTTGGGCATGTACTTCGCTCAAACTTCCACCTAACACAGTGAAATCTTGAGAATATACATACACCAAACGCCCGTTGATTGTCCCCCACCCAGTCACAACACTATCGCCTAAATATTTTTGTTTTTCCAATCCAAAATTGTGCGATGTATGTTGGACAAACCCGTCAATTTCATGAAAGCTACCGGGGTCAAGCAAAATTTCGAGCCGTTCATAAGAGGTGCTACGACCTGCATCATGTTGTTTTTTAATGCGCTCCTCGCCACCCTTTGCACGGCTTTGAGCGCGTTTTTCTCTCAGTTCATCAAGTTTTGGATTATCACTCATTTTCTCATCCTTAAGCATATTTCTATAAGAATTTGGTTAGGCATTATAACACAGGTGGGCGATATTCCCCAAAAGCACCCCGTAACGTATGTGCAATTTCACCAAGTGTCACATCATTCTCGACACATTCAATAATAAGGGGCATTAGGTTTTCTGTGCCATGCGCCGCCGTATCGAGCCGATGACGCAATTCATTCACCTTGCCTGTATCACGTTCTGCACGCAATTGTGCCAATTTACGTTTTTGCGCCTCTTCGATGGCGGGGTCTACGCGCAACATATCGGGCTTATCTTCGCTTTGTACTGTGAATTGATTCACCCCCACCACTACTTGTTCGCCACTTTCGACTGCTCGTTGATATTCATAAGCGGCATTTTCGATTTCATTATTGATGAATCCGGCTTCAATCGCGCTCAATGCGCCACCGAGTTCATCAATTTGGGCAATATAAGCCTCTGCGCGTTTATAAATGTCATCTGTCAGGGCTTCTATCACATAACTTCCTGCAAATGGGTCTACTGTATCCGCTACGCCTGTTTCGTATGCGATGATTTGTTGTGTCCGCAGGGCAATTTGCACAGCGTGTTCGGTTGGGAGCGCCAATGCTTCGTCTTTGCTATTGGTATGGAGCGATTGTGTCCCGCCCAAAACTGCCGCCAAAGCCTGCATCGTCACGCGCACAATATTATTATCGGGTTGTTGCGCGGTGAGGGTGCTTCCCCCTGTCTGAGTATGAAAGCGCAACATCCAGCTACGCGGGTCTTTTGCACCAAACCGATTTCGCATAATAGTTGCCCACAATTTGCGAGCGGCGCGGAATTTTGCCACCTCCTCTAAAAAGTGATTATGTGCATTGAAAAAGAAAGATAATTGTGGGGCAAATTCATCCACATCCAAACCAGCCGAAATTGCCGCCTCTACATACGCAATCCCATTCGCTAATGTGAATGCTACCTCTTGCACGGCGGTACTACCCGCCTCGCGGATATGATACCCGCTAATGCTGATGGTGTTCCATCTGGGGACATTCACCTTGCAATAAGCAAATAAATCAGTGATGAGGCGCATGGACTGTTTGGGTGGATAAATATATGTCCCACGCGCAATATATTCTTTGAGGATGTCATTTTGCACTGTCCCGCCCAATTTTGTGGGGTCAATGCCTTGTTTTTTGCCAACGGCGATATACATCGCTAACAAGATGGTTGCTGGCGCGTTAATCGTCATGCTGGTGGTGACTTTATCCAATGGAATCCCATTGAAGAGTGTCTCCATATCGCGCAAGCTAGAAATGCTCACACCCACCTTCCCCACTTCGCCAAGCGCCATCGGGTCATCGGCATCATAACCAATTTGTGTCGGCAAATCAAATGCCACCGATAACCCGCTTTGCCCATTTTCCAGCAAAAACCGATACCGCGCATTCGATTCTTCTGCCGTCCCAAACCCCGCATATTGGCGCATCGTCCAAAAACGGGTGCGATACATGGTGGGTTGTACCCCGCGTGTGAATGGATATTCCCCCGCAAATCCATTTTCATCGGCTGGCACATCATCCGCC
>CALDGT010000683.1 GCA_937942935.1 uncultured Chloroflexota bacterium
AAGAAGCGCGCGTCTTCGATGGCCAGCACCGCGTTTTTCATCACGGCGGGGATTGTCGTTTTTAGTATGGTGCTTGGGTTAATGATTGCTTTGCTTGCATCGCAAAAGATACGGGGCGCGAGTATTTATCGCACCTTGCTCATTTGGCCCTATGCGGTGTCGCCTGTGGTGACGGCAGTCATCTTCATCGCCATTTTCCGCAATGACCCCAATGGATTCGCTAATTTTTATGTCGGCAGTTTGTTTGGCGGGTCGCAGAATTGGATAGGTAATGCGAATCTTGCGCCATTGGTCATTATTCTGGCATCAGTTTGGAATGCACTTGGTTTCAACATTTTGTTTTATGTGGCGGGGTTGCAAAATGTCCCCAAAGATTTGTTAGAAGCGGCACAAATTGATGGTGCGAATGTGGTGCAACGCTTTATTCGGATTACATTCCCCATGCTTTCTCCCTTCACATTCTTTTTGCTCATCACCAATATCACATTTGGGGTGTATGGGTTGTATGGGGTGGTTGAGACACTCACACAGGGTGGTCCAGCCATCGGTGAAGGGGCTGGCGCGACCAATGTCCTGATTTACAAATTGTATAGTGATTTGCTCTCGACCAGCGCACAGATTGGCAATGTGGCGGCGCAATCGGTGATATTATTCGTCTTGGTGGCGGTGATTACGATTGCACAATTCCAATTTGTTGAGCGCCGCGTAACCTATAGTGGGGATTAAACGATGAACGAACCTAAATCTGATATTCGGTCTACGATGACCAGCACAATGACGATGCTTAAAGTCTCTAAAGATGGTTTTCCCAAGCGCAAAACACGCTGGATGACGCATATTTTATTGATTTTGGCTTGTTTTTTTGTGAGCATCCCCGCACTTTTGGCGATTCGATTGGCAACACTCGATTTAGAAGAATCATTTGCACTCGCGCCAACATTTTTCCCGTTTGGAGATGACTTGCTCACCAATGTGCGCGTATTATTTGGCGCACCAGACCCCGATTTGCAAGCAGGGACAACCAATGTCGCATCAGCAGAAGGCAGTAGCCATGATTTTGCGCGACTGATTGGGAATACGGTGGTGGTGGCATTGGTGGTGGTGATAGGCAAGACGGGGTTATCATTACTGGCGGGATTTGCATTTGTGTATTTCAAATTTCCGGGCAAAAATTTTGTATTTTTCTTCATTTTGCTCACCTTGCTCATGCCCACCGAAATTATCCTCACGCCATTACGCACGCTGATGGCAGATTTAAGTTGGTCGGCAGAGTATCCCAAATTGGCGCTCACTATGCCATTTTTAGCCAGCGCATTTGGGACATTTTTATTTCGGCAACACTTTAGCAATATCCCGCGCGAATTATCGGAAGCATCGCAAATTGACGGCGCATCGCCCATCCGATTTTTTGTGAGTGTCCTCATTCCCATGTCATGGAATGTGATTGTGGCGATGGCGATGATTCAATTTATTTATATGTGGAATCAGTATGTGTGGCCCCAAGTGATTTTTCAGAATGTCAATTCGCCAGAACAACTCATCCAAGTGGGGGTACGGCGGGCGGCACTATCTGGACAAAATAGCGATTTCGGTTTGCTGATGACGGCGGGTATCATCGCATCGTTGCCACCCTTATTTTTATTTGTGCTGTTGCAAAAACAATTCATGAGTGGGTTTGCCGTCACGCGGGAGAAATAATTTTTTTGATTCATGAAAGGTGATGATATTCGCATTTTGCGGGGCGGGTCTTGGACTATCTTTGGTGCAGATTGGTTTCGTAATACCTTTCGTAGTGCTTATTATCCTGATGGTAGGCGTAATTATGTAGGGTTTCGTATTGTGTGTGGTTGAATATATCCATCCTAGACCATTGTCAATTTGTAAAAAGTCGGTTTAAGCGGTAAAGTGAATAATAGAAATAAATGTCACTTATAGGGCGCAATTTGTTGCGCCCTTACTGTGTTAACGTGTCTGCAAAGATTGATAGAGGTGATGTGTGAGTAGTTTTATCATCTGGAAGCGGATGATGGCGTATTTAAAGCCCTATGGAAAATGGGCAATTTTGGCGTTTGGGGCATTGATATTCAGCAATGTGCTGGTGATTATCATCCCCACCATTTTACGTGATGTGATAGATATTGGTATCATTGGTGAAATGCCTTTAGCGATAGCATCCCCAACGATATTTTCCTCATCGTTAGAGGCGGTTGGGATGACCTATGGCAAACCCGATTATATGCTCATCGCGGGTTTATTGGTGGTAGCATTGGGTGTTTTGCGTGGGATAACGGGTTTTTCGTTCCGTTATTTTGGCGAAAAACTCTCGCATTTTATCGCGTATGACATCCGCAACGAAGTATATAACAAAGTTCAAAATCAATCATTTACTTATCATGATGAATCGCAGACGGGGACAATCATCACCCGTGCGATTAGCGATGTGGATGAAATTCAGCGTTATTTCGCCTTTGGTCTGATAGATGGTGTGAACACAGCCATACTGGTTTTTGGTGTGGCGATGATTATGTTCATCAATAGCCCTGTTTTAGCCATCATCAGTTTGTTGCCACTCATTCCATTGGCATTTTATTCGCGTGAATTTGCGTTATTTGTTGACCCTTCATGGCGGGGCATCATGGAACGGTTGCAAAAATTGGGGAATTATCTCCAAGAAAGTGCGACTGGCGCGGAGGTTGTGCGGGCATTCACACGCGAAGAGTATGAAATTAAAAAATTTGGGACAGAAAATGAAGTCCTATATCATGACCACATGCGCCTGATTAATAAATGGGCGACTTATCTGCCGATTAGCGCATTCATCATCGCATTTTCGACCCTTCTGGTATTGTTTTTTGGCGCGTGGATGGAACAATCGGGCTTTGGCGGGGTGACGGTCGGCTTGGTTGTGGCGTTCAATGCGTATATTTTCTTGATTGCCCAACCGATTCGGTTTTTGGGATTTGTGATTTTGCTCATCACACAAGCCATCAGCAGTGGACGGCGTGTGTTTGAAATTTTAGATGCACCCGAATTGATTGCCGATAAACCCGATGCGGTAGTGTTGGATGATATTCAAGGGATTGTGCAATTTAACGATGTGAGCCTGACCTATCCAAATACGACCAAGCAGGTATTAAACCGTATCAACTTTACAGCGCATCCGGGGGAGGTTGTGGCGATTGTCGGCGCAACAGGTTCGGGCAAAAGTTCACTGGTGAATCTCATCCCACGTTTTTATGATGTGAGCGCGGGTTCGGTGACGATTGATGGTTATGATGTGCGCGATGTGAAATTGACCAGCATCCGCGATAGGATTGGTGTGGTGTTGCAAACATCGCTTCTGTTCTCTGCGACCATCCGCGAAAATATCGCCTATGGTAAACCGAATGCGACTGAGGATGAAATTATTGCGGCGGCGAAAGCGGCAAACGCGCATGGATTCATTACAGAGTTTCCAGAGGGGTACGATACCCCAGTAGGGGAGCGTGGTGTGACTTTATCGGGCGGTCAGAAGCAACGGGTTGCGATTGCACGGGCGTTATTGATTAATCCGCGTATCCTCATTTTAGATGATGCGACCAGCAGTGTGGATACTAAGACAGAATATAGCATCCAACAAGCATTAAGTGTGTTGATGCGTGGGCGCACGACCTTCATCATTGCACAACGACTGAATAGTGTGAAAGATGCCGACCAAATTTTGGTGCTACAAGATGGCGAAATCATTGAACGTGGACGGCATGACCATCTCATTACCCAAAATGGGTATTATGCCGAAACGTATCGGTTGCAATTGGCTGACCAAGAAAAAGTACGCAATGAACTATTGGCACTCGGTGAAATTGTAGATGAGGAAGAAGCCAAACCTGTGGATATGCGACTGGCTACGGATGAATTCCGCGCCATTTTAGACGAAGTGGGGGGTGATTAATCATGGTTGTGGCACAGAAAATTAATCGCAAAGACAAATCAGTAGATATTGATGAAATTGAGGCGGCGAGTTTTGATTGGGAAGTCACCAAACGCTTTGCGGGATATTTAGCACCGTATAAGAAAAATATTTATTTGGCGATGGTGATGGCACTATTTAGCGTGCTATCTACTGTTGCGGGTCCGCCGATTATTGGATGGGCGGTGGATGAAGGGGTGCAAAACCGTGATTTGATGTTGGTGGCGGTGGGTGTGTTGGTGTATATCGTCATACAAGGGCTTGGCGCACTCGGATTTCGTGTTCAAGTGATGCTGATGTCTACCGCAGGGCAACGCACGATTCAAAAATTGCGGGATGATTTATTCGCGCATATTAATTACCTGTCTATTGGATTTTTCTCTAAATATGAAACAGGGCGTTTGATTGCGCGGACGATTGGCGATGTGAATGTGTTGCGCGAGGCGATTAACTGGGGGATTGTGGGGACATTCCGCGATTTCCTGACACTGATTGGCATCATCATCACGATGGTAATTATCAATTTCCCGCTCACGTTGGTATCGTTGGGTGTGGTGGTTGTGTTGGCGATGGTCGCTAATGTGTGGCGGATTTATGCGCGTAAAACCTATTTGCGCGTGCGCGAGACGAATGCGAAAGTCAATTCGGAATTAGCAGAAGCCTTTAATGGCGTGCGCGTCACACAGGCATTTGATAGACAATCGCACAATTACAAACGGTTTACCGATGATATTGACATGAAAAATCGTCAATCGAATGTCACAGCGACGATGGTAGCGGCAAGTTTTTTCTCTAGCATCGAATTGGTTGGTGGTGTGGCTACTGGCGTGATGATTTATGTCGGTGGGATGTTGGTGTTGAGCCAAGAACTCTCGATTTTTACCCTGTTGACGTTTGTGTTATACATTGACCAGTTATTTTTCCCGATTCGGATGTTGGCGCAACGCTATAATTTGTTTCAATCGGTGATGGCGGCAGGCGCAAAAATTTTTAATCTGTTGGATAAGCCGATTGAAGTCCAAGATGCGCCAGATGCGCCCCTTTTGCCAAAAATTGCGGGGCATGTGCAATTTGAAGCGGTTGATTTTGCCTATGATGATAATAGTGATGATGGGGTGTTGCGCGATATCACGCTGGATGTGCCTGTTGGGTCAACGGTGGCGCTGGTTGGGCATACGGGCGCGGGCAAATCTACGATGATAAAATTGTTGATGCGGTCGTATAACACCAAGCAGGGGCGTATTTTGATTGACGGGCATGATATTAGCCTTGTGACCAAGAAAAGCCTGCGGAGTCAGATGGGGGTGGTGTTGCAAGAGACGCATTTATTCTCTGGGACGGTGATGGATAACATCCGCTACGGGCGGTTGGATGCCACCGACCAAGAAGTGATGGATGCCGCCAAAGCGGTTGGCGCAGATGGCTTCATTGAGCAATTGCCCGAAAAATATCACACCGAAGTGCGCGAAGGCGGGGCGCTCCTCTCTGCGGGGCAAAAGCAATTACTCGCATTCGCACGGGCATTACTGGCAGACCCGCGCATCCTCATTTTGGATGAAGCGACCAGCAATATTGATACCCAAACCGAAAAATTGATTCAAACGGCGTTGGGGCGATTATTAGAAGGGCGCACGAGCTTTGTGATTGCCCACCGTTTGAGTACGATTGTGAACGCCGATATGATTGTCGTGCTTGACCATGGTCGCATGGTGGAAGCGGGGACGCACGCCGAATTATTGGCGAAGGGCGGATTGTATCGGAGCATGTATATTATGGCGCATTAGGGGGAGAACCTCATCTCCTGACCCCTTCTCCAGCTTGGAGAAGGGGAGAAATGCCATAACCCAAAATGGATAATAAAAGGATTTAAGCATGACTGTTATTATCGCAGTTGATTTCTTTACTGAGATATGTATTTTGTCAGATACTCGAGTTTCTTATCAAGATAGATATGATACTACAAAAGGGTTAAATAAAGTTTTCCCGATTATCAGCCCTAATATGAAAATACAGGCTTGTTTAGGCTTC
>CALDGT010000684.1 GCA_937942935.1 uncultured Chloroflexota bacterium
GCTTTTTCGGGAGTATCATTTTCAGTAATGGATTTACCAAACATATCATAAATCGGCACACGCATCCCCGGTGATATATTCCGGATATGCTCAAGTGTTATGACATAATCTTCAATTAATGCCCCAGAAGTTAGGCTTTGCTCGGCGCTATTCAAACTTTCGCGCCGTTTTTTGGCATCGGCAATTAATGCCTGCAATTGGTCTTTGAAGGCATCACTATATTGTTCGCTCCCCTGATAAAACCCCAATTGCCGTTCTGCTTCTTCTTGGGCTTTGGTATAAAAAGGCAATAGCGCCAGAGGGGTAATGCCGGGGTCGTTAATTTGGGCGGCTTCTGCCTCAATCCAATAACCTTCGACTGCTTTTTTGGCTTTTGCAAAGGCAGATTGCTCCCGAACAAAGCGAACCCGTTCCTGAACACGGCTTTCAAGGGCTTTGTATTCAATATCTCTTGACCTTAACAAGGCACGTTTATACCGATAGAGCAAATCATCGGCATGATGTTCATCAATATCCCCAGCTTGAGAAAGCAATTCAGTTAATTGTTCTTCAAACCTACGTGCCAAGATTTCTGATTTTTCTTTGATAGCCCCCCATATGTCCATCAAGTCTGAACGACTATATTGAGGGTCTCCGCCTTTCATTCGGTCGTTTAGTGTATTCCAAACGTCTTCTGCAGAACGGCAATCATCGCGTCCTAAGTGTTCATCAATTTTGGCAAAATCACTCATGAATTATCCCCACCATTTACAAAAAACCAATATTACACTTACTACACTTGTGGTTAAATACAATATAACAACAACTGCAAAAAGATGCAAGCAGTTGTTAAGCAAAGTTGATATGATTTTTGTCATTTGCTTGTTGACACAATTTGCCAAACAGGATATTCTTCTTATTAAGACTACTTTTAGTATGATAAAGGGGCATCTATGAGTGAAATAGTTCGTAGAGATAAAGAAGAATTAGACCAAATTTCTAAAAAATTTTGTGATGAGGTTGATAAATGGACCGATATTTATCAACAATTACGCGCTCAAGCAGATGTTCTCAATGGGGGACAAGCATGGATTGGGCAAGTGGCACAAGCCTTTTTCACTGAATTAGATGAACTCATCTTTCCCACCTACGACAAATTATTAGATGCTTTTGGTCAGGCGTGTGACGCGATGAAGCATATTAACCAAATTTTTGACCAAGGCGAAGAAGATGGGCGGGCTTGCGTTCAAAATCTAAAATTATAAGAAATCCTGTTTTACCAAAAAACGCCATAAATCCCCGTATGAGGGTGTGTCGCTTATGCTAAATTGTTAGAGAGGAAATAAGTGATGTCGAGCAAATTTGATAACAAGATGGTTTATGCCGAAGTGGAGAAAATGAGCAGTTTGTTTTTGCAAGCCGCCACTCACCTTGAAGAGACTGTAAAAAAAATGGGCGAAATTGCCAATCAATTACAAGATACCACCTTGCAAGGTAAGGCAGGCGCCGCCTTAGTCGAGACTATCAATACCGACCTTGTGGGCAGTTTGAATCGCTTCAAAGATAAAATGAAAGAAATGAGCGATGACCTCAAGCGCGATATAGAAGAACAAAAATCATTCGATAAAGACCAAGCAAACAAGATTAAATGAATCATAGGAGAGACGACCATGCTTAGTGGATTTGTTCGTTTGGGGCTAATGTACCTTGTCAAAAAGATGGTAGATAACGCCATCGCCCTCATCAAAGAAAAAGCGAAAGAGATTTTGGGCATCATCAATACCATTAACGGTGCTTATGTGACAAAATTGCAAGAGGCATGGGAAGGTGAAGCCGCCAACGCATTTTTGCAGAAAATTGAGACACGCCTGAATAAAGAAATCAATGACCTAATTGACACTGTTTTACAATTGCCCAAAGGATTGGACGATGGGCGTAATTGTATTGAGAGTGCAGATGATC
>CALDGT010000685.1 GCA_937942935.1 uncultured Chloroflexota bacterium
CCATGTTATCCATGAGGATACTCATCTCATCCACCGCCGATTGCCGATTGTTGACCGGTTCTAGTGTGGCGGGTGATTTGGTGATTGCCGCAAGAAGCGCCGCTTCTGGGAAATTGAGTTCGCTGGCTTTTTTATTGAAATAGAATTGTGCGGCGGCTTCAATGCCGTATGTCTGGTTGCCAAAAAACAACAAATCGTTGATATAAATTTCTAAAATTTGTTCTTTGGTATAGGTTCGTGCCACTTCTGCGGCGACTGCGGTTTCATCGGCACTATTGGCTTCTAACCCGCCATTGGGTGCAATCACTAAAGCGCGTGCGACAGCGCGGGTGATGTTATCTACCTTTTGGCTAATATTTCCGCTAGTGGTATTTTGGGTGAATGCGCCGATAATTTCGCCTGTACCCCATGCGCCCGCCGTATAAAAATCGGGTGCATTTTGTGCGAGGATAGCATGAACAAAATAGGGCGACACTTCTGTAATGGGTACGCGCACTTTTTGGTCGCCATCCCGCGAGAGGGTCGCAATGCGATTGCCCGCATTATCCAACACATCCACGGTTTGGAAGGTTGTTTCTTGAACATCGGCGAGGGCGGCGATGGGCGTTTTCCATGTATCGGTCAGGCTTTGATACCACAATAATGCGGCGGCGACCAAGCCCGCCCCCCCCAAAAAGACAAGCCCAAAGAAGCCTGTGCCTGCTAATGTGCCGACCAAGACCATACGACGGCGTTGATTGGCTTTTGCTTCTTCATAGATGCTTTCGGGGTCTTCTTCTTCGTCAATATCATACTCATCGCCCAAATCTTCTTCGTCGTATGGCGCTTCGATTGTCCCATAATTGACGGGCTGAGCCATGACTGTGGGTTGCGAATAGGCACTACTGGGTTGCGTGACATCCAAATTCGGCGTGCTTGGGATGGTGGTTGCCACATGAGGCTGTGTCCCCATATTAAACGCGCTAGAACTGGCAACGGTCACATTGGGGTCAAATTGCTCTACCTGCTTGGGCAGAGGCATATTGTATTCATCGAGTTGAATATCTTGTGGGCGTGAATATTCGGTATTGCCCATCCCCGCATGAGTATTGGCGGTATCGAGATAGGGGAGTGAATCTTGGACGACTTGGGTTAATTTTCCACTGCCCGATTGTTGTACTTTGCGATATTTACTGAGCGCATCGGGTGTTGCTTCTACCCAATTGCTCCCTTGTGCTTTATACCACACATCAATATCACCATCCATGACCCACCAAACTTGGTCATAGTCTAGTACCATAGACTCGCGCAATTGGGCTTCAAAATCTTCCCATGTAATTTGGTTTGTATCGCGTTGCTGACGTAATAAACGTACTTTTGCTTCGGATTCAAGAAATTTTTTAGCGAGTTCTTCATCGCGTGGGTCAATAAAATTCAGGGGTTGTGTGCCTGTGGGGATAGGTGTCATATCTTCTATCCCAAGCCCTAATTGCGCTAATTGTTCACGCGCATAATCGGCTGGGCTTTGTTGTTGAATATTACCTGTCCCGCTTGCAGTCCCTGTATTGGTCAATTCTAAAATTTGTTGGGTTGCATATTGCGCCACATCTGTATTGAGATTGGCTTCGCTATCGCCTGCCATGAGGGCTTCGATTTGTTTGCGAGCGATGACCGCAGGGTCATTGGGGTCTTCATCTAACACTTCACCCATCAAGACTTCGGTTGTCTGATTATCGGTGGTTGGTGGCAACCCCATCAACACACGCTCGGCAGGAGACAACTTATCGGGTGGCACAATAGATAATTCAGATGTGAGGGTAGCGGTTTGGGGCTTAGATGTGCTTTCTGCCAATGATGCTAATGCCACCAATTCGCTCATCCCAATATTATCATATTCATCGGATTCGGGCGTATTTGCCGATTGTTCGATGAGCGCCAATAAATCCTCTGGTGCGAGGATTGGTTGGGGCGGGGGAGGCGGAGGTGTTTCTGTAGGTGGTGGCGATGATACAACCAAGCTAGAGAGCGCATCTTCTGGCGCAACAGAGACGGTATCATCTTTATCATAAGGTGTATCTTCTGGGCTAGGCAAATGCCACTCGCCAGTCTCTTTTGGGGTGTCATCTAACTGAGGTGAGAGTGCTGGCACCTCGGCTTGCTTCCATCCCTCAGATTTTGGTGCAGATGATTCGACTGGTTGCCACGCATTAGATGATGGTAACTGCCAGCCGCCTTTTGGTGGTGTATTGATTGGTGGATTATCCGACATGGGTAAAACCCTCTGGTTATGTTTCGGTTATGCCATCGTATTGTCCCCATTATACACTAATCCCAAAATTAACACGAATTTTAGAGAGAAAATAGGCATAAATTATCATTTTAGGATAGGATTTTGGCGGATAATCTTATCAGCTATCCGCCATGATGCGGGTCATTGTCCACGATAAATAGATTGCTTGATTTCTTGTTTGGGGAAGTTAGACGATTCAGATGAATCGAATCCAAAACCCAAATCACCCACTGTAAATGGTGTGGTATCAAATTCATTGCCAATATCATCTAATTCTTCACCTAAATGAGTCTCGTTTTGCTCGACTTTGACCACTAACACACTCACATTATCACGCCCCCCGCGTTGATTAGCGAGCGCAACAAGGGCTTCTGCAATTTTCTCTGTGTCATCTTGGGCGAGGGCAATTTGAGCAATTTCTTGTGGTTTGACATGTAAGGTGAGACCATCGGAGCATAAGACTAATCTATCTCCAACATGCAATTGCTCATAATAAACATCTACTTCGACATCGCGTGATTGACCCAATGCACGATACAAAACATTTCGCATGGGGTGTTCTTCTGCTTCTTCTTCTGTGATATGCCCCGCATTGACCAATGCTTGGACAAAGCTGTGGTCAGAGGTCACTTGCATAATATGACCATCACCACCATCTATCAAGTAAGCGCGACTATCTCCCACATGACCAATAATGACATGCGTATTTCGTATGAAGGCGAGGGTGAGGGTTGTCCCCATCCCTTTTAATTCTGGACGTTTTTGGGCTTGGTCAATGATATTGTTATTGGCATTGCGGACAGCATTTTTGAGTTGTTTAATGAGGGTATCTTCGTCCATCACATGGTACCCATCGGGGTGCATAAGACCGTTGCTTGTCAAACCTGCCTTGATGGTATCTACCGCGATTCGACTGGCTTCTTCACCCGCAACAGCACCGCCCATTCCATCTGCGACAACAGCAAGCACCATGTGGTCTCCATGTGACCACAAATGAATACTATCTTCGTTGTTATCGCGCATTTGTCCTGTGTCACTGCGCCCACTACTCCGCAGACGAATTCCACGACCTGGCTTAAACATGGATGGACTCCTTGTGATATTGCGAATTGTGTGAATACACCCGTTTTAATTGCATTGTTATTATCTGTCCTAAGCCTTGAATTGCATTCTCTCATCTCATTATAGTAGAATTTGCTATTTAGAGACAAGCGATTAGCGGAAGATATTCATATTCACATGACAAACCTTTCAGAATTGTATCATGTTCAAAATTTGATAGACACCTTCGCACTCGGACATTATGCCCGTGTTTTAGAGGCATATGACCAAAAAACAGGCAAATCAGTCGCTTTTAAGGTGATGCGCCCCGAACATTTATCAGATGACGGCGAAATTAAGTGGGAATATCGGGCATTTCCTCATGAAGCAGATTTGCTCATCAAATTATCAGAAAGCCCACATATTGTATCATTACTCGATTGTGGCTACCTTAGCAATGCAGATGAAATTCCCCTAGATGGCGAAGTGGTATCATTTGGACTTGATGTTCTTAATTTTTCTAAGCACATGGCAGAATATGCAGAGAAAGGTTGGCGACCCTATTTGACTTTGCCAAACTTACCGCGCACCCATAACTTGTTTTATCAGATGAAGCCGAATCAACCCAACACGCGCTGGCGTTTGCCAACCGAAGAAGGGTTGGCGCTTGCGGTGCAATTTGCACATTTTTTAGCGACAGCACATCGCCAATATATTGCCTATTTAGACCATAAATTAGAGCATGTGTATTGGGATGGGAGCAAATTGACCATCATCGATTTGAATAGCTCTCGGTTCATTGAAAATCGTGGCAATGCGGGCGGATTCTTTCGCATGGATATTCATAATTTATGCGTGGGCATTTTATATTCAATCTTTACAGGGTTGTCGCCCTATAAGACCACACTCAGACCACAACCCAGCAATATGACCGATGTTGAACATCGCTATCAAGATGTGACGACACTTGATTTTGGGATAGAACCGACCTTGAGCAATGAGTTACAACAAGTGCTTCAAGATGGGGCGGCATTAAAAATTGCGACTGTCGAAGAATTTTTAGAAGCCCTTCAAAAAGTTGCCTCATTACATGGTTGGGATTTCCCAAAATTTGCCACCACACCCATTAACCGCGAAGCGCGTGATAAATTGCGTCAGGGGTTGAGACGCTTGCGACAAGGGCAAGAAAATTTGCGTGAAGCCCGCGATTTATTTCGGGATGCCGCCATCTTAGAAGGTATTACACCTGATATGGAAGACGAATTGCGCCGATTGGTCAAAGCCGCCAACGATATGCTTAACCATCGGGTGATTCCATAAAAGCATAGAGATGTAATTGGTTGTGTCATAATATGAAATTTGTGATTAATAAATTTGCATTTTAGAACCACATCGTAACCTAATATTTGTTGTGTGTGGGATAGTAATCTCTTAAAATGAGATTATTGAGATTATTCATGTACATGATGTACAAGTTATAGGTGTAGATTTTATGGCAAACAACAAGACAATTACCCTCCATGTAGAAGATGACTTGGCAATTGCAAAATTGGTGCAAATTGGCTTGCGCGGAATGCCACTTGAATTGCATCATGTCGCTAGTGGTGATTTGGCGATCGATTGGCTCGATGAACATCGCCCAGAACTCATCCTCTTAGATATTAATCTACCCGGTGCAGATGGTTGGGAAGTGTTGGATTTTGCCAAACGTAAACATGGGTCTCGTGGATTTAAGGTGATTGTCACCACTGCCCGCCGCGATGCCGTTAGCCGTGCCACAGGTGAAATTCATTTTGTAGATAAATACCTCATCAAACCCTATACCATGCAACAATTACAAGCCGCCATTGAAGAGGTGACGGCACCCTCTCCAGACGAAGACGAACAAGCATACGCTTCGATGGATTATGAAGAAGATTAAATCAAAAGGGCGCACACAGCGCCCTTTCTGGAGTTTGGCAGTATTTGCAAAAAGGAGTGAAATTCGTTAAAAGCTAATCA